>NZ_JBSFER010000018.1:1498-228796 GCF_053594535.1 Streptomyces sp. NPDC001889 | reverse complement strand
CCACCGTCAGATCCCCGGCGAAGCCACGGTCACCCGAGGCATCGGGCACATACTTCACACAGACAACGATCCTCAAGCTCACGCCGGCTCTCCTCGTGATGGGCGGGTCAGTCTCCGACCGAGGCTATGGCACTGAGTACCCCGTGTAAAGGTACTCAGTGCCAAAACCTCCCTTCCGGTGCTACGTTTCCCGGCATGACTGAGGTGCGCAGACGACGCAAGGCCGCCCCCGGGCCCACGACGGAGCCGGCGGCGGCCAGGGCACCCATGCGCGATGTGCTCGCCGAGGCCGCCTTCCAGCTCTTCATGGAGCGGGGTTTCGAGGGGACCACGGTGGACGACATCGTGGCCCGGGCGGGGGTGGGGCGCCGGTCCTTCTTCCGGTACTTCCCCTCGAAGGAGGACGCGGTCTTCCCCGACCACGAGCGCTGCCTCGCCGATATGACGGCGTTCCTGGGGGCCGCGGCCGACGGCGACCCGGTGGAGCGGGTCTGCGAGGCGGCCCTGATCGTGCTGCGGATGTACGCGGCCAACCCCGAGTTCTCCGTCCAGCGTTACCGGCTCACCAGGGAGGTCCCCGGGCTGCGCACCTATGAGCTGTCCGTGGTGCGCCGCTATGAGCGCACGCTCGCCGGCTATCTGCGCGGACGCTACGCCACGGCGCCGGACGGGTCGCTGCGGGCCGAGGTGATCGCCGCCGCCGTGGTGGCGGCGCACAACAACGGCCTCCGCTCGTGGCTCCGTTCGGGCGGCGACGGCGATGCCCGGGCCGCGGTGGACCACGCGCTCGGATTCGTGCGCGAGGTCTGGGGCGGCGCCCCGGGCGGGTCCGCGACGGTGCTGCCACCGGCGGCCGGGGCGGGCGCCGGGACCGGCGACGACCGCGAGGTCGTGGTGATGGTCGCACCGAGAGGCGCCCCGCTGTGGCGCGTGGTGCAGCAGCTCGAAGCGGCCCTCGGCGACGGCCGCACCAGCACATAGGCACTCAGTACCTGTACGGGAAGGCACTCAGTGCCATATGGTGCGGAGGCGCCCCCGCGAGGCGTGGCGCGTTCGAGTCGAGTGCAGGGAGTCGAGACGTGTCCCAGCCCGCAACCGGTACCGCGCCGACGGCGCGGCGAGAGACCGGCCTGATCTTCCAGCGCTGCCGCTGGTGCGGTACCGCCTCCTTCCGGCGGCTGCTGTGCCCGGTCTGCGCGTCCAGTGACCTGGAGTCGGAGTGCAGCTACAGCGAGGGTGTCGTGGTCCGGTCGGCCGTCGTCAACCGCTATACGCGGGTGGCGCGCAACGAGTCCCTGGTGCGCTTCCCCGAGGGCTTCATGTTCCGCTGCCGTGTCGTCGGCATCCCGCCGCAGTTCGTCTGGGTCGGCGCCAGGGTGCGCCCGGTGGCCGACTGCGACCCCCACGAGGGCGATCCCGTCCTGGAACTCTGTGATCCGGTCGGACACTCCGACCGCTACTGAGCACCCGCCGGCCCGGCCGCCCGGGCGGGCCGCCGCCCCGGCTCACGGCGCCCGCAGCGCCTCCAGCATCCGGGAGAGCGCCGCCCGGGTGTCCGCCAGATCGTCCGGGGTCCCGGACGCGGCCAGCCACAGGGCTGCCTCGTTCATCGCGCCCGAGAGCAGATGGGCCAGCGGGGCGACCGGCTGCCGGGTGATGACGCCCCGCTCCGCCAGCGCGGTGAGCGCCTCGGCGAGATGGCGCGCCGATGACGCCTCGTCCATGCCCCGCCACTCGTTCCACCCCAGCACCGCGGGGCCGTCGATCAGCATGATCCGCTGGATCTCGGGGGCGGTGGCCGCCGTGATGAACTCCTGACAGCCGGCGGTGAGCCGCTCCCACGGGTCCTCCCGGGCGTCGGCCGCGGCGGCCACCCGCTCGCCCACCTCCTCCTGGACCTGCTCCAGCACCGCGCGGAACAGCGCCGCCTTGCCCTCGAAGTGGTGGTAGAGCGCGCCCTTGGTGACCTCCGCGGCCCGCACGATCTCCGCCAGGCCCACCGCCCCGTACCCCTGTGCCGCGAACAGCTCCCGGCTCACCCGCAGCAGGGTCTCGCGGGTCCGCTCCCGCTGCTGGGCTCTGGTCATGTGCCGCATCGTGCTCCGTCCGCCATGCGCTCCCGCCTTTGACATACCGATGGTACGTCACTACCGTTATTCGCGTACCAACGGTATGTGAAAAAGGGAGACCACCGTGCTGACCAGCTTCTATCCCGTGATTGCCACCGACCGGGTCCAGGAGACCGTGGACTTCTACACCCGGCTCATGGGCTTCGAGACCACCTTCGAGGCCGACTGGTACGTCAGTCTGCGCCGCCCCGGCGAGCTTCCCTACGAACTGGCCGTCCTGGACCACACCCACCCCACCATCCCCGAGGGCCACCGCAACCCCGTCAGTGGTCTCCTCCTCAACTTCGAGGTGGCGGACGCCGACGCCGAGTGGGAGCGCCTGGTCGTCCGCGAGGGACTCGAACCCCTGCTGGAGCTGCGCACCGAGGACTTCGGCCAGCGGCACTTCATCGTCGCCGACCCCAACGGCGTCCTCATCGACGTCATCACCGAGATCCCGCCGGCGGCGGAGTACGCGGGCCACTTCCTCACCCCGTGAGCCGCCCGCGGCCCACGGGCGGGCACGCACTCGAACAGGCGAGCAGAACGCGCGCCCGTCCCGCCACCGGGCTCCAATGAACGGGTGACGGCGACCCCCGACGACTGCCTCGCACGCAATGAGTGGATCTGCGGTGAGTACCTCTCCACACGCAGCGCGATCCTCACGGACGCGGTGCTCCAGCACCTCCAGCTCACCGCGGTCTCCGTGCTCATCGCCCTCGTCGTCGCCTTTCCGCTCGCCATCGCCGCCCGCCGCTGGCGCTGGGCGGCCGGACCGGTCCTCGCCGTGACGACCGTCCTCTACACCATCCCCTCCCTGGCGATGTTCTCGCTGCTGCTGCCCGTCTACGGGCTCTCCGCCTCCATCGTCATCGCGGGCCTGGTCCTCTACTCCCTCACCCTGCTCGTACGGAACATCCTCGCCGGGCTCCGCGCGGTCCCCGAGGAGACCCGGCAGGCGGCCCGCGGCATGGGGTACGGCCCTGTCCGGCTGCTGCTCGCCGTCGAGCTGCCGCTCGCGCTGCCCGCCGCCATGGCGGGTCTGCGGATCGCCA
Source organism: Streptomyces sp. NPDC001889 (assembly GCF_053594535.1). Taxonomy (NCBI): domain Bacteria; kingdom Bacillati; phylum Actinomycetota; class Actinomycetes; order Kitasatosporales; family Streptomycetaceae; genus Streptomyces; species Streptomyces sp. NPDC001889. Next base: position 225,633 of record NZ_JBSFER010000018.1, on the reverse strand, counting down.
CCGTCTCCGCGATCTCCCTGGTCACCATCGGGGCGATCGTCGGCTACGGCGGTCTCGGCAACCTCATCTACGCCGGAATGAACACCTACTTCAAGGCGCAGGTCCTGACCGCATCGGTCCTCTGCGTGGTGATCGCCGTCGCCGCCGATCTGCTGCTCCTGCTGGTCCAGCGGTTCGCCACCCCCTGGACCCGGGCGGTGAGCGCATGAACACCCTCGCCCAGGCGTGGGAGTGGCTCACCGACCCGGCCCACTGGTCCGGCGAGGACGGCATCACCCACCGCCTCGTCGAACACATCCACCTCACCGGAGTCTGCCTCGCGCTGAGCTGTCTGATCGCCCTGCCCGTCGCCCTGGTCCTCGGCCACCTCGGCAGGGGCGGTGCGCTCGCCGTCAACATCTCCAACGTCGGCCGCGCCGTGCCGACCTTCGCCGTCCTCGTCCTGCTGCTGCTCAGCCCGATCGGCGGCTACGGCGCCTGGCCCACCATCATCGCCCTGGTGCTCTTCGCCGTACCGCCGCTGCTGACCAATGCCTACGTCGGCATGCGCGGCGTCGACCGCGATGTCGTACGGGCGGCACGGGGCATGGGCATGACGGGCCGGCAGATGCTGTACGGAGTGGAGATCCCGCTCGCGCTGCCGCTGATCCTCACCGGCGTACGGATCGCCGCGGTCCAGCTCGTCGCCACCGCCACCATCGCCGCGCTCGCGGGCGGCGGCGGGCTCGGCCGGATCATCACCGCGGGCTTCAACCTCGCCTCCACACCCCAGGTGGTGGCGGGCGCGGTCCTGGTCGCCGTCTTCGCGCTGATCGTCGAGGGACTCTTCGAGGCCGGGCAGCGACTGGCCCCCGGCCGGCCCCGGGGGAACGGCTGATGCGGGCCCGCCTCGGTGTCGCCGCCCTCGCCCTGCTGGCGGTCACCACCTGCACCAGCGGGCCCTCGCTGGAGCACCGGGGCGAGGTCACCGCGCCCCCCGGCGACAGCAGGGACCTGACCATCGGCTCGGCCGGCTTCACCGAGAGCGACCTCCTCGCCCAGATGTACGCCCTCCTCCTGCGCCACGCCGGATACCGGACCCGGGTCCTGTCCGTCACCAACCGGGAGATCTACGAACCCGCGCTGGAGAGCGGTCAGATCGATGTGGTGCCCGAGTACGCGGCCACCTTCGCCGACTGGCTGAACGCCAAGGCCAACGGCCCCGACGCGCCGCCCGCCGGCTCCCCCGATCTCGGCCGGACCATGACCGCCCTGCGCCGGCTCGCGACCCCGCGCGGCCTCGAAGTCCTCGACCCCGGGAAGGCCGTCGACCAGAACGCCTTCGCCGTGGCCCGGAGCTACGCCGCCGAGCACCGGCTGAAGACCCTGAGCGACCTGGGCAGGTCGGGGCTCCCCGTACGGCTCGCCGCGGGCGACGAATGCGTCCAGCGGCCCTACTGCGAACCCGGGCTCAAGAAGGTCTACGGAATCGACATCACCGCCGTCGACCCCAAAGGGGTCGGCACCACCCAGGCCAAACAGGCGGTCCAGAGCGGCCGGGACCAGATGGTGCTGACCACGACCACCGACGCGACACTCGACAGCTTCGGACTCGTGCTCCTCGCGGACGACCGGCACCTCCAGAACGCCGACTACATCGTGCCCGTGGTCAACCGCTCCCGCGCGGGCGGCGCGGGGGCGACCCGCGCGCTGGCCCGGCTCAACACCGTACTGACCACCGCCGATCTGGCGTCGCTGAACCGGCAGGTGGACAGCTGGCGCAGACTGCCCGAGGACGTGGCACGGCGGTATCTGGAGTCCAGGGGACTGCTCAACGGGCCCGGGGCGGGACCCCGGTCCTGGGTCTGCCCCTCCTGCGCGGGGCCGCCCTGACCGGCGGGGCCGCCGGTCAGCTCCCGTCCGCGCAGTGGGCGCACGGCAGGGAGACGACGAAACGCGCACCGCGCGGGCTGTCGACGATCGCCAGAGAGCCCTGGTGGAGCCCGACGACATGGTGGGCGATGGCCAGACCGAGCCCCGCCCCGCCGGTACGGTGGCTGCGGGCGTCATCGAGCCGGCTGAACCGTTCGAACACGCGCTCACGGTCCTGCGCGGGGATGCCCGGACCGTCGTCGCTCACCTCCAGCAGCGCCCGCCCGGACCGCGCCTCGTGGCGCAGCCGGACCGAGATCCGGCCGGCGGCGTAGCGCTCGGCGTTGTCGAGCAGATTGCCGAGCACCTGCGCCAGCAGCAGCGGATGGCCGCGCACCACCGAGGGGCCCGGCCCGGCCGACACCGCGAGCGCCAGATGCGCGGCGGGGGAGCGCCGGCCGCACTCCGAGCGCACCAGACGCCCGAGGTCGACATCGTGCCCGGCGGCGGGCCGCACGGCACCCGCATCGATCCGGGCGAGCACCAGCAGATCCGCCGTGAGCTGCTGAAGCCGCATCGCGTCGCCCAGCGCGCGCTCCACCACCCGGGGCCAGTCCGCGTTCCCCGGCTGCGCCAGCGCGATCTCCAGCTCCGCGCGCAGCGCGGCGAGCGGTGTGCGCAGCTCGTGCGAGGCGTCCGCGGTGAAGCGCCGCTGCTGCTCCACCGAGAGTTCGAGACGGGCGAGTGTCTCGTTGAGGGTCCGGGCCAGCCGGCTGATCTCGTTGTCGGTCCGGGGAACGGGCACCCGCTGGTCGAGATGGTGCTCGCTCAGGTCGGTGAACCGCAGCCGGATGACCTCCATGGGCCGCAGGGCGCGCCGGGCGGTGAACCAGGCGGTCGCCGCCACCGCGGCGGTGACCATGATGACGGAGACCGCCGCCCGCCGCCCCACCGTGGTGAGCCTGGCCTGCTCCCGCTCCAGGGTGTTGACCGTGACCAGCCGGATGATTCCGGGCGGGGCGTTCGCCGGGGTCGTCATCCGCAGCGGCCGGGGCCGGTCGCCCAGGAGCGCGGGCCACGGCCAGGGTGACAGCGTGCCGCCCCGCTCGCCGCCCGCCGGGTCCTCCACCGCGCAGTACATCCGTATCCGGGGAGCGGGCGCGGCCGTGCGGGCCATGCCCAGACGGTCGCAGGTCTCCAGCATCCGGCCGTCCCGCACGGCCTGCTCCCCGGCGAGGTTCGCCCGCAGCGCGGCGGCGCTCAGCAGCTCCTGCCGGGACAGAAGCACGACGAAGGACGCCCCCATGGCCAGCGGGATCGCCACCAGGACCGCGGCGAGCAGCGCCACCCGCGCCCGCAGGCTCAGCGCGGGCCACGGCCGCCGCGCGCGGATCACGGCGCGGGCCGTTCGTCTTCCAGCCGGTAGCCGGCGCCGCGGACGGTGTGGATGGTGCGGCGCCCGAACGGGGTGTCGATCTTGCGGCGCAGCGCGCTGACATAGACCTCCACCACATTGACATCGCCGTCGAAGTCGCCCCAGACGTGCTCCAGCACCTCGGTCTTGGCGACCACCTCCCCCTGGCGGCCGGCGAGATACCAGAGCACGGCGAACTCACGGGCCGTCAGCGGCACCGGGACATCGCCGCGGTGGCAGCGCCGGGTGGCCGGGTCCACCGTCAGATCGCCCAGCCGGATGACGGCGGGCCGCTCCCGCCGGCCCCGGCGGACCAGGGCGCGCAGCCGCGCCACCAGGGCGACATACGAGAACGGCTTGGTGACGTAGTCGTCCGCGCCGGTGTCCAGCCCCTCCGCCTCGTCGTACTCGCCGTCCTTGGCCGTCAGCATCAGGACGGGGGTCCACGAGCCGGCTTCCCGCATCCTGGCGCAGACCCGGAATCCGTTCATCCTCGGGAGCATCACATCGAGTACGACGATGTCGTACTCGTTCTCCAGCGCCAGCTCCAACCCCCGTAACCCGTTGTCCGCGGCGTCGACCGCGAACCCCTCCCCGGTCAGCCCGCGTCTCAGCAGTTCCACGAGTCTCGGGTCGTCCTCCACCACCAGAATCCGCATGTGCGCAGTATTGCCCCGCGCGCCTGAGGCCACGCTGAGAACGAACACGCGCGGGACGCCGCCGCGTTCCTGAGGATCTCTCAGGAATCCTCAGGCTGCCCACAGGACACCGGTGCCAGCATTTCCCCACGAGGACGGCCGGCCCGGAGGCGGTCCCCCCGGCGGGCGGACCGCCCGGGGGCCCGGCCGGGGTTCGCGGTACCGGGGGACAGGAGGGGGCGTGCCGATGTCCGGGCAGCGGTGTGAGGGCGGTTGCCCCGGCCTCGCGGTCGCCCCGCCGGCGGCCGGGGGCGCCGGCGCCTCCCGGGCGCTGTTCCCCGGCCTTTTCGGGGGAGGGGCGGGGCGCGTCGCGGAGCGCGGACCGGGGGAGGGGGCGCGGAGTCCGGGCAAGGGGTCACGGGGGTATCCCTTGCCCGGCGGACCACCGTGCCCCCGGCCCCGCCCGGAGGAGGGGGCGGCCCGGGCGCCCCGGGCCGGCTGCCGCGCCGGTGGCCGCGTGGTTCTTCCGGCGGGCCCGCGGGGACGCGCCCGCCGGGGGGACCGCCTCCGGGCCGGCCGGCCCGGCTCAGACCGGATGCTCCGCGTGCAGGCTCTCCAGCCGCTGCTGGAGCACCTTGAGCGCCCCGCGCTGCCGCCCCGGCACCCGGCGGCGCAGCGCCACCAGCCTGGGGGCGAGCGCGCGGGCCCGGGCCGCGTCCTGGATCTGCTCCCACTGGTGGTGGGCCCGGTCGACGGCGCCCTCGACATCGGGGTCGTCGGTGGTCTGCTCGCGGACCAGCCGGGCGTCGGCCGCGGTCATCCACAGCTCACAGCTGAGCGCGGGCTCCCGCGCCAGCCGCGCCAGATCGGCGCGCACCTCCAGCCAGTGCAGGGCCTGCGCCGAACCGGGGCCGTGGGCCCGCAACTCCTGCTGCTCCCACGCGGCGGCGGCAGCGGCGGCCTCGGTGTGCCGGCCCGCGCGCGCGGCCGACAGTATCGCCGGATGGGGATCGTCGGCGGCGCCGCCGCCCGGAGGCGCCAGCGGACCGGGCCCCGGCCGTGTCCGCCGCGGCGGACCGCCCACCACGGGCGACGGGCCCGCACCGCCGTACCCGGGGGACGGCTCCGGCGCCCCGGCCGGAACCGGTGTCCCGGTGGGTGCCGGCGCGGCGAGGGGCGGGCCTGGAAGGGTGTCGGGTGCCTCGGAGGAGGGTGCGGGGTGCGGCGAGGGGGCGGCGGCTCCCGGGAGGGAGGGTGCCGAGGGAGCGCCGGGCGTCGCGGTGCCGAGGGACGGCGCGGGGCCGGGAAGGGGTTCGGGTGGTCCGGCGGGGTCGGGGTCCGGGGTCCCGCCCGGCGCCCCGGGGGAGGGCGCGGAGGCCGCCGGCGCCGGGTTCGGGAAGGTGCCGGGGAGTGCGGCGCGGGACACGAACGGGGGCGCGCCCGGTGTCCCGGCGGGAGCGCTTCCCGGCTCCCCGAACACCCCGGGCCAGCTCGGCAACCCGGACAGCAGCAGAGCCCCCTCCGCCCCCACCTGGGCCACCGCCTGCTCGTGCAGGGCGTCCGGGCCGGGCCGGGCACCGGCGCGCCAGATCGACGCGCACGCCCGCAGATACTCGGGGGCCGCCTCCTCGCGGCGGGACGGCGCCGGCACCACCCGGCCGTACATCCGGATGGAGAGCCCCAGCCCGAGACCGTCCTCGCCCACCTTCCGCCAGGCGTCGGTGTCCGCCACCAGATCGACGAAGACCGTGGTCGTCCCCGGCCGTCTGATCGTCAGCTCCGAGGCCAGCCAGTGCCAGGGCAGCCCCGTGTACCGCAGGGTCGACGGCGTCGACCGGGCGAGCGCCAGATGCGGCAGCCGCTGCTTGCGGTCGAGCTGCAACTGCCCGGCGACATAGAGGAACAGCGGTCCGGGCTCGGCCGCGGCGGCCCGGATACGGGTCAGCACCGTCTGCGGGTCGAGCGGATCGGCGAGTTCGACCACGGTCGCCGCGCCGGTGCCCGTCAGCGCGCTCGGCGGCACCGCGGCGAGCGCGGGCAGCACGGAACTCGCGTCGACCAGACGCCCTTTCCCGACCGGCGCGGCCGCGATGAGCAGCGCGGTCCCCGTCGCGGCAGTGTCCCCACCCGTGATCAGCACACCCCGCACGGTATCCGACGCCGCCCCCGGGGAGCGCCCCGCACGCCGGTTCCGGGGTGCGCCCCGCACCTCACCCGGACAGGACCTTCGGCAGCCAGCGCAACTGGGCCGCCTGCTGGAACGGTCCGCCCCCCTCATGGTCGTTGAAGTCGTAGACCTCGATCTCCTTGCTCCGCCCGGCATAGGCGTTGAACGCCGCGAACACCGTCGACGGCGGGCAGGTCGTGTCCTCCAGGGCCACCGAGAACAGCGCGGGCATCCGGGCCCGCGCCGCGAAGTGCACTCCGTCGAAGTACGCCAGCGTCCGCCGGACCCGCTCCCCGCTGCCCCGGTGCGTCCGGAGGTAGTTCCCCACCTCGACGTAGGGGAGCCGGTCGGTGATGGAGATCGCCCGGGGGAAGTCGCACAGAAAAGGCACATCCGGAGCTATCGCCACCAGGTCGGGGACGAGCCCGCCCACCGCGAGCGCGACTCCGCCGCCCTGGCTCTCCCCGACCACCGCCGTGCGGGTGGCGTCGGTGAGCGGATGCGCGCGCGCCGCCTCCACCGCGCGGACCGCGTCCGTGATCAGCCGTCGGTAGTAGAAGCTCTCGGGGGCCTCGATGCCCCGGGTCAGAAAACCGGGGTGGGAGGGAGCGCTGCCGACCGGGTCGGCCGTCGTCCCCCCGCTCCACATGCTGCCCTGGCCCCGGCTGTCCATCACGAAGTGGGCGAACCCGGCCGAGGCCCAGAGCAGATGGGCGTGCGGCAGCCCGCGCCCACCGCCGTACCCGACGAACTCCACCACCACCGGGAGCGGTTCACCGGCCCGCGCGGGGAGCACCAGCCAGCCGTCGACCGGATGCCCGCCGAACCCGGCGAAGGTCACGTCGTACACCTCGACCGTGGCGAGCCCGGTCTCCACCGGTTCGAACCGCGCCCCGAGTCCGTGCGCCCGGGTCCGCGCCAGGGTGTCCGCCCAGAACCGGTCGAAGTCCTCCGGCTCGGTGGAGCTGCTGTGGTAGGTGCGCAGTTCTTCGATGGGCAGATCGAACAGGGGCATCGGGCACCGCCTTGGGCTCGGGGACGGCCGCGGCCGCGGGGTGAACGGGGCGGAACAGGGGAAGCGCGGGGAAATTGTGCCCGAAGTCCTGACGATTGTTCAGACGGCGTCGCCCGTATCCCCTTGAAGTGCCGGACCGGTGGACACCCGTCCGCGGGGGCGGTACGGCCCCGGCGCCCACCGCCCCCTGTCCGCGCCGGGCGCCCCACCCCTGCGGGGGAGCGCGTACGGCTCCGTACCGCCCCCTGTGTCCGCCGCTCCGCGCCCCCTGTGTCCGCCCGGCACGGTCCGGGCGGAAGACCCTAGGCGTCCGACACCGAGTCGAAGTCCACCTCGTCGCGCGGGATGCCGCGCTCATCCGCGTCCACCGACCGGCGCAGCGCCTCGTGCAGCTTCGCCGGGGTCAGCACCCCGGCGAAGCGCGCTCCGTCGACCACCGCGACCCACCCGGCGTCGTGCTGGAGCATTTCGCTGAAGGCCTGCTTCAGGGGCGCCCCGAGCGGTACCCACGCCTCCATGCGGCGGGCCTGGTCGCCCACCGTGGCCTGATCCCCGGCGAGCGAGAGCGCCTCGGCCGACACCCAGCCGTGCAGATCGCCGCTCGTGCCGACCACCACGGCCCAGCGTGCCTCCTCGGCCCTCAGCCGGGCCGCCGCCGCCCGCGCCGGCTCGTCCAGCCGGGCGAGCGGCGGCTGCTCCAGGTCGTCCCGCTCGATCGCGGTCACCGAGAGCCGCTTCAGCCCCCGGTCGGCGCCGACGAACCGGGCCACATAGGGGGTGGCGGGGGCGCCCAGCACGGCGGCCGGGGTGTCGAACTGCTCGATGTGCCCCTGTCCGTACACGGCGATCCGGTCGCCCATCCGCACCGCCTCCTCGATGTCATGGGTCACCAGGAGCACCGTCTTGCGCACGGTCGCCTGGAGGCCGAGGAACTCGTTCTGGAGCCGTTCGCGCACCACCGGGTCGACCGCCCCGAACGGCTCGTCCATCAGCAGCACGGGCGGGTCGGCGGCGAGCGCGCGGGCGACACCGACCCGCTGGCGCTGGCCCCCGGAGAGCTGGGCCGGGTAGCGGGGCCCGTAGGTGCCGGGGTCGAGCCCCACCAGATCCAGCAGTTCGGCCGCCCGGGCGCGCGCCTTCGCCCGTTTCCACCCGATCAGCGCGGGCACCGTCGCCGTGTTGTCCAGAACTGTGCGGTGCGGGAAGAGCCCGACCTGCTGGATGACATAGCCGATACGGCGGCGCAGCCGCACCGGATCGACGGCCGCGATGTCCTCGCCGTCGACCAGGATGCGGCCCGAGGTCGGCTCGATCAGCCGGTTCACCATCATCATCGTGGTGGTCTTGCCGCAGCCGGACGGCCCCACCAGGGTGACCAGCTCACCCTCACCGACCTCGAAGGACAGGCCGTCGACGGCGGCCGTGCCGTCCGGGTAGACCTTGCTGACCTGCTCGAACCGGATCATGTCCCCACGCTAGGAGCGCGGCCGTGCCGCCGCACACGGGCGGGACTGTACGAGTTGCCCGCCCCGGGGCCGGGGGCCGCGCCGGTGGCCGATCTTTACTTGTCATGACCCTTGCAGACCATGGCCGGGACTGGTTCCATCGTTAGGAAAGTTTCCTTCCAGTCCCGGTCTGTACCCCAACCAGGCAACGGAGACCTCATGAAACCCTCACGGAACGTGCTCCGCTCCCTCGGCGGCTTCGGCGCGGTGGCGGCCGCCCTGCTCCTCGGCGCCACCGCCGTCCCCGCCGCCCAGGCCACCCCCGCCGCCCAGGTCACCGCCCCCGTCTCCCGGGCCGCCGCCCCCACCGCGCCCCGCCCGGCAGCCGCCACCGTCCACGAGGCCGAGAGCGCGGCCGTCTCCCGGGGAGCCGTCGAGTCCAACCACCGCGGCTACACCGGAAGCGGTTTCGTCAACTACGACAACGTCACCGGCAGCAGCGTCGAGTGGACCGTCGCCGCCGCACAGGCGGGCGCCACCTCACTCACCCTCCGGTTCGCCAACGGCACCACCGCCAACCGGCCGATGGACATCAGCGTCAACGGGACCGTCGTCGCCGCGAAGAAGTCCTTCGCCGGCACCGGCGCCTGGACCACCTGGACCACCGTCACCGTGGAGGCCGACCTCAGGGCCGGTGCCAACGCCGTCCGGGCCACCTCCACCAGCGCCAACGGCGGACCCAACGTGGACAGCCTCAGCAGCGAGCCGAAGGGCGCGCCGCCCGCCGGGAACACCCCCGCCGGGATCAACGGCCAGCTCACGGTCTGCGGCACCAAGCTCTGTAATCAGTACGGCAAACCCATCCAGCTGCGGGGCATGTCCACCCACGGCCTCCAGTGGTACCCCCAGTGCGTGACCAACGGCTCCCTCGACGCCCTCGCGGGCGACTGGAAGGCCGACGTCCTGCGGATCTCCATGTACATCCAGGAGGGCGGCTACGAGACCAACCCGCGGAAGTTCACCGACCAGGTCCACGCGATCATCGAGCAGGCCACCGCGCGCGGGATGTACGCGATCGTCGACTGGCACATGCTCAGCCCCGGCGACCCGCACCACAACCTCGCCCGAGCCAAGACCTTCTTCACGGAGATCGCCCAGCGCCACGCGGGCAAGAGCAATGTGATCTACGAGATCGCCAATGAGCCCAGCGGTGTCACCTGGTCGCGCATCAAGAGCTACGCCGACCAGCTGATCCCCGTCATCCGCCGGCAGGACTCCAACGCCCCCGTCCTGGTCGGCACCCGCGCCTGGTCGTCCCTCGGGGTCTCCGAGGGCGCCAACGAGACCGAGATCGTGAACAACCCGGTCAGCGCCTCCAACATCATGTACACCTTCCACTTCTACGCGGCCTCGCACCGCGACGAGTACCTCAGCACGCTGTCCCGCACCGCCGACAAGCTCCCCGTCTTCGTCACCGAGTTCGGCACCCAGGACTACTCCGGTGACGGTGCCAACGACTTCACCATGTCCCAGCGGTATCTGGACCTGATGGCGAGCAAGAAGATCAGCTGGGTCAACTGGAACTTCTCCGACGACCACCGCTCCGGCGCCGTGTTCCAGCAGGGCACCTGCGACAGCGGCGGACCCTGGGCCGGCACCTCGTCCCTGAAGCCCGCCGGTGTCTGGATTCGCGACCGGATCAGGACCGCGGACAACTTCCCCACCGACTGATCCGCCCCTCCCCCGCGGACCGGCCCGCCACCGGTCCGCCGGCCGGCCCCCGCCGGCCGTCTCCCGACCGGGCCCACCGGCCCGTCTCCTGACCGGTCCGGCAAGGCCCGCCCCACCGCTGAACAGCACAGCGGCCGGGCGGCGCCGGCCGGACCCCGCAGTGCCACCCGCGCCCGCCCGGGGCATCGCCGTGTGATCCCATGGGCGGGCGTGCAGCACAGAACATCAGGAGTGCCAGTGACCCGTTACCGCCAGCCCGGCGTCGTCCTCACCGATCGGTCCTTCACCGTCCCGCTCGACCACACCGAACCCGGTGGCGAGCAGCTGGAGCTCTACGGCCGCGAGGTCGCCGCCGCCGGGCACGGCGGCGAGGAGCTGCCCTGGCTGGTCTATCTGGAGGGCGGCCCCGGCTGCGGCGCCCGCCGCTTCGCCGGTGCGCAGGCCTGGCTGGGCCGCGCCGTCCAGGACTACCGGGTCCTCCTCCTCGACCAGCGCGGCACCGGCCGCTCCACCCCGCAGAACCGCCAGACCCTCCCGCAGCGCGGCGGCCCCGGGGCCCAGGCCGCCCACCTCGCCCACTTCCGCGCCGACAGCATCGTCCGCGACTGCGAGCTGATCCGGCGGCGGCTCACCGGCGGCGCCCCCTGGAGCGTGCTGGGCCAGAGCTTCGGCGGCTTCTGCGCCACCCACTACCTCTCCACCGCGCCCGAGGGCCTGCGCGAGGTGTTCATCACCGGCGGCCTGCCCTCCCTCGACGCCCACGCCGACGACGTCTACCGCGCCGCGTACCCCCGTATCCAGCGCAAGACCGAGGCCCACTACGACCGCTACCCCCAGGACGTGGCGCGGGCCCGCCGGGTCGCCGCCCATCTCGCCGAGCACCCCACCGTGCTCCCCGGCGGCTACACCCTCACCCCCGAGGCGTTCCAGTCGCTCGGCATCCTCCTCGGCGGCGGGGACGGCAGCCACCAGCTCCACTACCTCCTGGAGGACGCCTTCATCAGGACGGGCTCCGGACACCAGCTCTCCGACGCCTTCCAGGAGGCGGCCCTGGGCCACCTCTCCTTCGCCACCCGCCCGCTGTACGCCGTACTGCACGAGGCCATCTACGGCCAGGGCGGGCGGCCCACCGGCTGGTCCGCCGAGCGGGTCCGGGCCGAGTTCCCGCAGTTCGACGCCGCCGGCGCGCTCGGCGGCGGCGCGCCGCTGCTGTTCACCGGCGAGACCATCCACCCCTGGCACTTCACCGCCGACCCCTCGCTGCGCCCCCTGCGCGAGACCGCGGAACTGCTCGCCGCCCGCACCGACTGGGCCCCGCTGTACGACGCCGGCCGGCTCGCCGCCAACGAGGTGCCCGTCGCCGCCGCGATCTACCACGACGACATGTACGTCGACACCGCCCACTCGCTGCACACGGCCCGCGCCATCCGCGGACTGCGCACCTATGTCACCGACGAGTACGAGCACGACGGGGTGCGGGCCGGCGGACGACGGGTGCTGGACCGGCTGATCGCCCTGGTCCGCGGAGAGGTCTGAGCGGCCTCCCCGTCCTAGGGTGTGATCATGACCGACTCCCGTGATCAGCAGCTCGCACCCATGCCCGAGGACTGGCGGCGCGCGCTCGCCGTCGTCGCCCACCCCGACGACCTCGAATACGGCGGTGCCGCGGCCGTCGCGGGCTGGACGGACGGCGGCCGGGAGGTGTCGTATCTCCTCGCCACCCGCGGCGAGGCCGGGATCGACACCATCCCGCCGGCCGCGTGCGCGCCGATCCGCGAACGGGAGCAGCGGGCGAGCGCGGCGGCCGTCGGGGTGTCGACGGTGGAGTTCCTGGACCACCCCGACGGGGTGATCGAGTACGGCACCGCCCTGCGCCGGGACATCGCGGCGGCGATCCGCCGCCACCGCCCCGAGCTGCTGATCACCCTGAACCACCGGGACACCTGGGGCGGCGGGCACTGGAACACCCCCGACCACCGGGCCGTGGGCCGGGCGGCGCTCGACGCGGTGGCCGACGCGGGCAACCGGTGGATCTTCCCCGAACTGATCGCCGAACAGGGCCTCGAACCCTGGAACGGGGTCCGCTGGGTCGCGGTGGCCGCCTCCACCACCCCGACCCACGCGGTCGACGCGCGCCCGGGCCTGGAGCGCTCCATCCGCTCGCTCCTGGAGCACCGCACCTACCTCGAGGCGCTCACGGACGAGGACCCGGAGACCTACTGCCGGACCTTCCTCACCGGCCACGCGGAGGCGGCGGGGGAGCGCTTCGGAGGACGGCCCGCGGTGACCTTCGAACTGTTCCCGCACTGACCGGTCCCGGACCGGCGCTCACCCGCCCCCGGGCGTCTCCCGGAGCAGCAGGGTGACGAAGCCGAGCGTGCGCCGGTAGCCGCGCAGCCAGCCGGCCCGGTGCTCGGCCGCCGCCCTGAGCGCGTCCCCGCTCTCCGGGTCCTCCGGATGGTCGAGTCCCCAGCGTGCCAGGGTCCCGGTCCACGCCCACTCGTACGCGTCCCACTCGGCGAGCGAGCTGACATGCCCGTGGACCGGCGTCCAGCCCTCGGCGGTCACCCGGTCGACGGTCACGGCGAGAGTGTCGTACTCGTCCGCCGCGAACCCCGCGCCGAGCGCGGCCCGGTCCGGCTCCCGCTCCCAGAACCCGTCCCCGATCAGCGCGGTGCCGCCCGGCGCGAGATGGCGGCGGGCGGCCTCCAGGGCGGGCAGCAGACCCCCGAAGGCATGGGCGGCCCCGACGCAGATCACCACGTCGAACCGGTGGCCGGGCGCGAAACCGGCCGCGTCCCCGGTGTGCAGCGCGATCCGCCCGTCCAGACCGGCCGCGCGGAGGTTCTCACGGCCCCGCGCGACGGCCGCCGCGTCCAGGTCGACGCCCTCCGCCCGCAGCCCGGGGCGGTTCCGCGCCGCCCGCTCCAGCCAGACCGCCCGGCCGCAGCCGAGATCGAGCACCCGTTCGTCACCGCGCGGCAGGGCGCGGTCCAGGAGCGCGGCCACCGAGTCGTCGCTCAGGGGCGCGGCGACGGGATGGTCGCCATGGGCGAGCGCACTGATCCTCTGACGTTCCATGGGCACATCCTGCCGCCGGCCGCCCCGCGCGTCTCCTGGATTCTCCCGCCGGGCCGCGCCCCCGCTTCAGCCCGCCGGGAGCTGCTCGGCGGTGGGGTACGAGTCCTGCGCGCCCTTCCGCGTGACGGCGGCGGCTCCCACCCGCGCGGCGTAGGCGGCTGCCGCGGCCAACTCCTCTCCGAGTCCCAGCCGCCACGCCAGGGCGGCGGTGAACGCGTCGCCCGCCCCGGTGGTGTCGACGGCCCGGACCCGGGGGCTCGGCACCCGTACCGCCGTGTCCCCGTCGCCCTCGGCGACCAGCGCGCCCTCCGCGCCCAGCGTCACCACCACCGAGCGGGGGCCCCGGGCGAGCAGGGCCCGCGCCCAGCCGGCGGGGTCGTCGCCCGCCTCCTCGCCGAGCAGGAACCGGGCCTCGTGCTCATTGACGATCAGCGGATCGCAGGCGGCCAGCACCTCGGCGGGCAGCTCGGCCGGCGGCGACGGATTGAGCACCAGCCGCCCGCCGGGCGGCAGGGCGCGCACCGTCTCCGCGACCGTCGCGAGCGGGATCTCCAACTGGACCGAGACCACCCGGGCGGCCCGGAACAGCGGCGCGGCGTCCCGGACATCCGCCGGGGTCAGCCGGGCGTTGGCGCCGGGCGACACCACGATGCTGTTGTCGCCCGAGGGGTCCACCGTGATCAGCGCGACGCCCGTCGGCGCGCCGCCCACCAGCACTCCGCTCACATCGACCCCGGCCTCGCGCTGGGCTTCGAGCAGCAGCCGCCCATGGCCGTCGTCGCCGACCCGGGCCAGCAGGGCGGTACGGGCCCCGAGCCGGGCCGCCGCGACGGCCTGGTTGGCGCCCTTGCCGCCGGGGTGGACGGCCAGATCGGAGCCGAGCACCGTCTCACCCGCCCCCGGCCGGCGCTCCACCCGGGTCACCAGATCGGCGTTGGCCGAGCCCACGACCAGCAGTTCACAGTCGTCCATCCGCAGTCTCCCTCGCTCCCACAGGTCCGGGTCCGTGTCCGGGTCCGGTTCAGCTCCGGGACCGGGTCCGGTCAGCCGGAGCCGGTCGCCTTCCCGCCCCTGTCCATCCTCATGGGCACCGGCACCCGGCGGCGGGCCTCCCGCGCCGGGCCGCGCCGGCCGTGTGCCCCGCGGCCGCCCGGCGGCCCGGTCGCCCGGAGCCCGCCGCCGTCGCGGCCGGCCGCCGTCACCGGGGAGCCGCGCGGGCGCGGGCGGGCGCCCCCGGTCGGGGGCTGTCGGGCGGGTGTGCTCATGAGGCCGTCGTCCGGCCCTCCGGCCCCCCACCGCCGGAGCCGTGGAGGGTCTGTCCGCGACCGGGGGAGGGGGCGGCGGGCGGCGGCGGGTGCGGCTCGCCGCAGGAGCGCCGGACGACCAGCCTGGCCGGGAGGGTCACCGACCTCGGGGGCCGGCCCTCGATCCGGTCGATCAGCGCCCGCACGGCGGCGCGGCCCAACTCCTCGGTGGGCTGGGCCACCGAGGTGATGGGCGGATCGGTGTGGACGAACCAGGGGATGTCGTCGAAGGCCGCCAGCGCGATGTCCTCCGGGACCCGCAGACCGCGGGCCCTGATCGCGTCCAGCGCGCCGAGCGCCATCAGATTGTCGGCGGCGAAGACGGCCTCGGGGGGCTCGGGCAGCGCGAGGAAGCGCTCCATGGCCGTCCGCCCGCTCCCGGCCTGGAAGTCGCCCTGGCCGATGTACGTTTCGGGCAGCGCCAGGCCCAGGGCGCCGAGCCCCGCGCGGAACGCCGTCACCCGCTCGCTGCCGGTGGTCGTGGCGGGCGGACCCGCGATGATCGCGAGCCGGCGGTGGCCGAGGCCGTGCAGATGGCCGACCAGATCCGCCACGGCGGCCCGGCCGTCGGCCCGGATGACGGGCACGTCCAGGCCCGGAATCCAGCGGTCCACGAAGACCACCGGCATACCCGACCGCACGGCGTCGGGCAGCAGCGGGGAGCCCCCGCCGGCCGGGGAGACCAGCAGCCCGTCGATCCTGCGGTCCAGCAGGGTGCGGATGTGGTGGTCCTGGAGTTCGGGCCGCTCGTCGGCGTTGCCGAGGATGACGCTGTAGCCGAGGGTGCGGGCCTCCTCCTCGACGGCGCGCGCCAGCGCGGTGAAGTAGGGGTTGAGCAGATCGCTGATGACCAGGCCCAGGGTGCGGGTGCGGTCGGTGCGCAGCGACCGGGCGACCGCGTTGGGCCGGTACTCCAGCGCGGTCACGGCCGCCAGCACACGGGCCCGCGCGCCGGGGCTGACCGAGGGATGGCCGTTGAGCGCGCGCGACACCGTCGCCACGGACACCCCGGCGCGCGCCGCGACATCCTTGATGCTCGCCACCGCCGGACCGCCTCCCTGCCGTGTCATGTTCCGCGTGTCACCGTTTCCAGCGCCGATTGGAATCGATTACACCGAGGTGTGACAAGAGGTCGTGACCGGATTGTGATCTGCCGGTTCGCTTCTCTGTTCCGGCTGGGCGACGGCTCCCGGCCCTGGTCTCATGGGTGCGTACCCGGCGTCCGGCCGGGCGCGGCGCCTCCTTCCCGGAGTGCAAGCGACCGCTTAGTATGCGCTCCGTGGGCAGTGCTGCCAACGGTTTGTGGGAGGCCACGAGATGCAGGCATGGCGAGTGCACCGCAACGGCGAGCCGAACGAGGTGATGCGGCTCGAAGAGGTGGAGCGGCCGGTCCCCGGGGAAGGACAGGTGCTGCTCAGGGTCCGCGCCGCCACGGTCAACTTCCCCGACGCGCTGCTCTGCCGGGGGCAGTACCAGGTGCGGCCCCCGCTGCCCTTCACCCCCGGGGTCGAGGTCTGCGGCGAGACCGGCGACGGGCGCCGGGTGATCGCCAACCCGGTGCTCCCGCACGGCGGCTTCGCCGAGTACACCCTCGCCGACGCCGCCGGGCTGCTCCCCGCGCCCGACTCCCTGGACGACGCCGGTGCCGCCGCCCTGTGCGTCGGCTACCAGACCGGCTGGTTCGGGCTCCACCGCCGGGCCCGGCTGCGGGCGGGCGAGACCCTGCTCGTCCACGCGGCGGCCGGCGGGGCCGGCAGCGCGGCGGTCCAGCTCGGCAAGGCGGCGGGTGCCACGGTCATCGGAGTGACCGGCGGGCCCGAAAAGGCCGCCGCCGCCCGGGAGTCCGGCTGCGATCTGGTCATCGACCGGCACGCTCAGGACGTGGTGGCCACCGTGAAGGAGGCGACCGGCGGGCGGGGCGCGGATGTCGTCTACGACCCGGTCGGCGGTGACGCGTACACCATGGGGGCGAAATGCGTCGCCTTCGAGGGCCGCATCGTCGTCGTCGGGTTCGCGAGCGGCACGGTCCCGGCCCCGATGCTCCACCACGCCCTGGTGAAGAACTACTCGATCGCCGGGCTCCACTGGGGCCTGTACCGCCAGAAGGACCCGGCGGCCGTGCGCGACTGCCACCGGGAGCTGACCCGGCTGGCCGCCGAGGGCGCGATCGCGCCGCCGATCAGCGAACGGGTCCCCCTGAAGGAGGCCGCCGACGCCGTCCAGCGGGTCGCCGCCGGCACCACCACCGGCCGTCTGGTGGTCTTCCCGGGCGCCGTCGAGGCCCCCCGGACCGGGGCGGTCGCCGACGGGAGCCGCACCCGGCGGGGGGACACCCGATGACCGCCACCGGCGACGGCGGCGTGCGCGGCCTCGCCCGGGACCTGCTCGCCGCCCATCCGCCCGCCACCACCGCGCGGGCCGACTTCCTCCGGGCCCGTTTCGACGCCGGGCTCGCCTGGGTGCACTACCCCGAGGGCCTCGGCGGCCTCGGACTGCCCCGTTCCCTCCAGGCCGTCGCCGACGCCGAACTGGCCGCCGCCGGCGCGCCCGGCAATGACCCCCGCCGGATCGGCATCGGCCTCGGCATGGCCGCTCCCACTCTGCTCGCCCACGGCTCCGAGCAGGTGAAACGGCGCTTTCTGCGCCCCTTGTGGACCGGCGAGGAGATCTGGTGCCAGCTCTTCAGCGAACCCGGCGCCGGTTCGGACCTGGCGGCGCTCGCCACCCGCGCCGTCCGGGCCGGCGAGCACTGGACCGTGGACGGCCAGAAGGTGTGGACCTCCGGCGCCCACCTGGCCCGCTGGGGCATCCTCATCGCCCGTACCGACCCCGATGTGCCAAAGCACCGGGGCATCACCTACTTCATCTGCGACATGACCGACCCCGGTGTGGAGGTCCGCCCGCTCCGCCAGATCACCGGCGAGGCCGAGTTCAACGAGGTCTTCCTCAGCGGGGTGCGCATCCCCGACGCCCACCGCGTCGGCGGCATCGGCGACGGCTGGAACGTGGCCCGCACCACCCTGATGAACGAGCGGTTCGCCATCGGCGGCGGCCGGCTGCCGCGCGAGGGCGGGATGATCGGCCGGGCCGCCCGCACCTGGCGCGAACGCCCCGAACTGCGCACCCACGATCTCCATCAGCGGCTGCTGGCCCTCTGGGTGGAGGCCGAGGTCGCCAGGCTCGCCGGGGAGCGGCTGCGCCAGCAACTCGCCGCCGGCCGCCCCGGGCCCGAGGGCAGCGCGATGAAGCTCGCCTTCGCCCGGCTCAACCAGCGGATCAGCTCCCTGGAGGTGGAACTCCTCGGCCAGGAGGGGCTGCTCTACGACGACTGGACCCTGCGCCACCCCGAACTGGTCGACTTCACCGGCCGGGACGCGGGCTACCGCTATCTGCGCGCCAGGGGCAACTCCATCGAGGGCGGCACCAGCGAGGTGCTCCTCAACATCGTCGCCGAACGGGTGCTCGGACTGCCGTCCGAACCGCGCGACGACAAGGACACCGCCTGGAAGGACCTCGCCCGATGAACCCCGGGACCACCCGCACGACCGGCCTGGCCGGCGACACAGCGGCCGGCCCGCCCGGCCTCCTCTACTCCGACACCGAGGACGAACTGCGCGCCGCCGTGCGCGCCCTGTTCACCGACCGGGCCGGCACCCCCGCCCTGCTCGCCCGCGCCGAGGCCGGGGCGCCCTACGACCCGGTGCTCTGGAAGACCCTCACGGCGGACATCGGCGCCGCCGGACTCCTGGTGCCCGAGCGCCTCGGCGGACAGGGCGCCGGCCACCGCGAGGCCGCCGTCGTCCTGGAGGAGATCGGCCGGGGCATGGTGCCCGCGCCCTATCTCACCAGTGCGGTCATCGCGACCGAGACCCTGCTCGGCCTCGGCGGCTCACACCCCGGCGCCCCCGGCCTCCTCGGCGAGATGGCGGCGGGCCGGGCCACCGCCGTCGTCGCCGTGCCGCTCTCCACCGCACCGCACGGACGGCTCCCCGCCGGCACCGCCCCCGTCCCCGCGGTCGCCGACGCCGCCGCCGCGGATGTGCTGCTCATGCTGCTGCCCGACGGTCTGTACGCCGTCGAACGCCCCCCGCTCGTCCCGCAGACGGCCCTCGACCTCACCCGCCCGCTCGCCACCGTCACCCCGGTCCGCGAGGGCCTCCGGCTCGCGGACCGGCCCGCCGCCGAGCGGGCCGTCCGCCGGGGGCTGCTCGCCGGGGCAGGGCTGCTCGCCTCCGAGCAACTGGGCACCGCCGAATGGTGCCTGGAGGAGACCGTCCGCCACACGCGCCGCCGTCATCAGTTCAACCGTCCCATCGGCTCCTTCCAGGCACTCAAGCACCGTATGGCGGAGCTGTGGCTGGAGATCGTGTCGGCCCGCGCCGCCGCCCGCAACGCCGCCGGGGTCCTCGCCGCCGGCGGTCCCGGCGCACCCCTCGCGGTCGCCGTGGCACAGGCGTACACCTCCAGGGTCGCCGTCCACGCCGCCGAGGAGTGTGTCCAATTGCACGCGGGCACCGGCATGACCTGGGAACACCCCGCGCATCTGTACCTCAAGCGCGCCAAGTCGGCGGAGATCGCCCTCGGTTCCCCGGGCAGCCACCACCGGGCGCTGGCCGAGCTGACCGGGCTCCGCGGCCCCTAGCCGCCGTCCCGCTTCCCGGAGGTATTACGCACCCCATTGACATGCTGTTTAATGCAATCCGTTCGCAATAACAGCTGATCTTCAGTAGGGGTGTGGGTAGCGTGTCCGCGCGACCGAACCGACCGACGCGATCCAAGCGATCGATACGCGGCCTGGCCGCCATGACGACCGTCGCCGCGCTGACCGCCGGCGCGGCGGCGTGCTCCAACCCGGAGAGCTCCGGCTCGGACGGCAAGGACGCCGGGACCAGCGCCGTCGTCGGTATCGCCTATGAGCCGGAGACCCTCAGTCCGCTCCTCGGCTTCGGCAAGGACGGCAACTCCAAGATCTTCGACGGGCTGCTCGCCTTCGACGCCGAGATGCGGCTCAAGCCCGCCCTCGCCGCCGCGCTCCCCGAGGTCGGCGCGGACGGCCTCACCTACACGTACAAGCTCCGCCAGGGCGTGGAGTTCAGCGACGGGAAGCCGTTCACCGCCAAGGACGTGCTCTTCACCTACCGCACCATCCTGGACGAGAAGACCAACAACGCCTCGAAGTCCGAACTCGACGCGATCGAGGACATCCGGGCCCGGGGCGACGACACCGTCGTCTTCACCCTGAAGTACCCCTACGCGCCCTTCGCCCAGCGCACCGTCCTGCCCATCGCGCCCGAGCACATCGCCGGGGAGCAGGACGTCAACACCGGCCCCTTCACCACCAAGCCGATCGGGACCGGCCCGTACACCCTGACCAACTGGTCCAAGGGCGAGAAGATCAGCTTCACGGCCAACCCGTCCTACTGGGGCGGCGCGCCCAAGGTGAAGAAGTTCACCATGGCGATCATCAAGGACGACGACGTGCGCGCCACCCGGCTGCGCGCCGGCGACCTCGACGGCGCGATCCTGCCGCCGAACCTCGCCGAGGGCTTCAAGGGCGACAAGGGCCGGAAGACCCACGCCGCGAAGACCTACGACTACCGCACCGTGACCCTCCCGACCGGCAACAAGGTCGCCGGGGACACCGCCGTCCGCCGGGCGCTCGATGTCGCCGTCGACCGGCAGGCCATGGTCGACCAGATCCTGGAGGGCGCCGGAAAGCCCGCTCACGGCCCCGTGCCCACCGACAGCGAGTGGTTCACGAAGGGCACCGAGCGCACCCACGACCCGGCCCGGGCCAGGAAGATCCTGGACGACGCCGGCTGGAAGCCCGGCGCGGACGGCATCCGGGTCAAGGACGGCGTGCGCGCCGAGTTCCCGCTCTGGTACCTCTCCGGCGACCGGCTCCGCCAGGACCACGCGCTCGCCTACGCCTCCGACGCCAAGAAGGCCGGGATCTCCATCAAGACCCAGGCCGGCACCTGGGAGGTCATCGAGCCCCGGATGAAGAGCGACGCCGTCCTCGCGGGCGGCGGCGCCCCCGGCGACCCCGACTTCGACCAGTACCTGCTGCTCACCTCCTCCCTCGCGGGCGACGGCTTCAACAACATGGCCTGGTACGACAACCCGGTGGTCGACAAGGCGCTGGTCAAGGGCCGGGAGAGCGGGAAGAGGGCCGAGCGGAAGGCCGCGTACGACACCGTCCAGCGCGAGCTGGTCAAGAACCCCGGCTACACCTTCCTCACCCACATCGACCACCTCTACGTCGTGGACGACACCTGGGAGCCGCTGACCAACCAGGTCGAGCCGCACGACCACGGTCTCGCCTCCGGCCCCTGGTGGAACGTCGAGGACTGGACGCCCAAGGGCACGGAGAAGTGACCACCGGCCTCATGAAGGGCGGGGCGGCGACCCGGCGGGCGCGCCGCCTCCCCTGGGGGCCGATGGCACGGATGGCGGGGCGGCGGACACTCTTCGCCGTCCCCGTCCTGCTGGCGGTGACCTTCGGCGTCTTCGCCGTCGCCGCCGCCTCCCCCTTCGACCCGGTGAAGGCGTACACCGGCACCGCCGGGCTCACCGCCTCCCAGGAGAACCTGGACCAGATCCGCGCCAACCTCGGCGTCGACCAGCCCTTCACCACCCGCTGGTGGAACTGGCTCACCTCCGCCCTCACCGGCGACCTCGGCGACTCCAGCGTGATGCGCCAGCCCGTCGCCGATGTCATCACCGAACGCGTCGGCTGGTCGGTCCTGCTCGCCACCACCGCTTTCCTCGTCGCGATCGTGCTGGGCACCGTCCTCGGCGTGCTCGCCGCGCGCCGCCCGGGCGGCTGGCTCGACCGCGCTGCCTCCTCCGCCGCGTACACCCTGGAGGCCGCGCCCGCCTTCTGGCTGGGGCTGCTCGCCATCTGGTTCTTCGCCCTCGAACTGGGCGTCCTGCCCGCCGGCGGGCTCACCGACACCGGCAGCGATGTCATCACCCCCGGCCAGGTCGCCTCCCACCTGGTGCTGCCCGCCGCCGTCCTCGGCATCTCCCAGCTGCCCTGGTTCTTCCTCTACGTCCGCCAGGGCGTCGGCGACGCCCTCGACGAGGACCCCGTGCGCGGCGCCCGCGCCCGGGGCCTGGGCGAGAGCACCGTCCTGCTGGGACACGCCCTGCGCTCCGGGATGCTCCCCATGCTCACCCTCATCGGCTCCCGTGTCCCCGAGCTGATCACCGGCGCGCTGCTGGTGGAGACCGTGTTCAGCTGGCCCGGCATCGCCGCCGCCACCGTCGAGGCCGCCACCTCCGTCGACTTCCCGCTGCTCGCGGCGCTCACCGTGCTCGCCACCGCCGCCGTCCTCCTCGGCAATCTGCTCTCCGATCTGCTGTACGGACTCGCCGACCCGAGAGTGGGCTTCGATGGCTGACACCCTCCCCGAGACGTCCTGGCGCTCCCGGGGGCGCACCCGGCGCTCCACCCGCACGGTCCGGATCTCCGTCTCCGGCCTGATCGTCGCCGCCGTCGTCCTCGCCGTGCTGATCGTGCCGCCGCTCGTGCAACTGGACGAGCAGGCCGTCGACCTCTCCCAGAAGCTCCAGCCGCCGTCCTGGGCCCACCCCTTCGGCACCGACGACGTCGGCCGGGACCTGCTCGTGCGCTGTGTCTACGGGCTGCGGATCTCGCTCCTGGTCGGACTGGTCGCCGCGCTCGTCGCCACCGTCGTCGGCACCCTCGTGGGAGCGGCCGCGGCCGCCTTCGGCGGCTGGGTCGACCGGATCGTGATGCGGCTCGTGGACACCTTCGCCTCCGTGCCCCACCTCCTGCTGGGCATCTTCATCGTCGCGATGTTCCGCCCCGGGGTCTGGCCGGTGATCGCCTCCGTCGCCCTCACCCACTGGCTCTCCACCGCCCGGATCGTCCGCTCCGAGGTGCTGTCGCTGCGCTCCCGCCCCTTCATCGACGCCGCCATCTCGGGCGGCGCGTCCCGGCTGCGGGTCACCGGACGGCATCTGCTGCCCAGCGTGCTGCCGCAGGCGGGGCTCGCGGCCGTGCTGATGGTGCCGCACGCCATGTGGCACGAGTCGGCGCTCTCCTTCCTCGGTCTGGGGCTCCCCACCCACCAGGCGAGCCTGGGCAACCTCGTCCAGTCCGCGCGCAGCTCCCTGCTGGCGGGGGACTGGTGGCCGACCCTCTTCCCCGGACTGTTCCTGATCATCCCCACCCTCGCGATAGCGGGGCTCGCGGGGGCCTGGCGGGAACGGATCAACCCGCGCCGTCGATCGGAGCTGATGCTGTGACTCCCGCCCCTCCGGCCTCTCCCGTCGCCCCCGTGTCACCGGCGTCCCCGGTCCTCTCGGTGCGGGATCTCTCCGTACGGTTCCGGATGCGCGGCGGCCGGCACATCGCCGCCGTCAGCTCCGTGGGCTTCGACCTCGCGGCGGGGGAGTGCCTGGCGCTCGTCGGCGAGAGCGGCTGCGGCAAGTCGGTCCTCGCCTCCGCGCTCCTCGGACTGCTGCCGGGCAACGCCCAGACCACGGGCAGCGCCACCATCGACGGCCTCGAACTGCTCGGCGCGGACGAGCGCACCCTCGCCCGCACCGTACGGGGGCGGCGCGTCGGACTCGTACCGCAGAGCCCCGCCGCGCACCTCACCCCCGTACGCACGGTCGGCGCGCAGCTGGAGGAGACCCTGCGGGCCCTGACCGGCACGCCCCGGCGGGAGCTGCGCCGGGCTGCCGTCGCCGCCGCCGAGCGCGCCGCCTTCCCCGCCGACCACCTCGACCGCTACCCGCACGAACTCTCCGGCGGGCTCGCCCAGCGCGCCGCCACCGCCCTCGCGCTCATCGGCGACGCGCCCCTGCTCCTCGCCGACGAGCCCACCACCGGGCTCGACCGCGAGCTGGTCGACCGGACCGCCGACGAGCTGCGCCGGCACATCGACGCCGGCGCCGCCGGCCGGGCGCTGCTGATGATCACGCACGATCTCGCGGCGGCCGAGCGGATCGCCGACCGGGTGGCCGTGATGTACGCGGGCCGGATCGTCGAGATCTCCGCCGCGAGTGCCTTCTTCGGCGAGCCGGGGCCGCGCCACCCCTACGCGCGAGGGCTGCTCGCGGCGCTGCCCGAGCGCGACTTCGCCCCCATCCCGGGCCTTCCGCCGGAGCTGGGCGACCTCCCCGAGGGGTGCGCCTTCGCCGCCCGCTGCCCGCGCGTGACGGAGCGCTGCGCCACCCGCCCGCGCTTCGAGGAGCGCGTGGCCTGCCACCACCCGGCGACCGTGTCCGACGAGCGGAGGACGGCCCGTGTGTGAGCCCGCCGCCCGCCCCGCCGGCCAGGAGGCCCGCCGTGCTTGAACTGGACTCCATCACCGCCGGGTACGACCGCCGCCGTCCCGTCGTCCGCGACGTGTCGCTGACCCTCGCTCCCGGGGAGGCCGTGGGACTCCTCGGCCCCAGCGGCTGCGGCAAGTCCACCCTCGCCCGGGTGGCGGCGCTGCTGCACCGCCCGTACGCGGGCCGGGTCGTCATCGACGGCGAACCCGCCCGGGGCTGGCGGCACACCGCGCCCCGCGCCCAGCGCACCGCGATCGGCGTGGTCTTCCAGCAGCCGAGGATGTCCGCCGACCCCCGGCTCTCCCTGCGCGATCTGATCGCCGAGCCGCTGCGCGCCACCGGCCGCCGGGACGAGACCGGCCTCCGGGTGGCGGAGCTGGCGGACGCGGTCGGCCTCACCGGAGAACTCCTCGCCCGCCGCCCGCACGCGGTGAGCGACGGCCAGCTCCAGCGCGCCTGCCTGGCCCGGGCGCTGGTGCTCCGGCCGCGCTGGCTGATCTGCGACGAGATGACGGCGATGCTCGACGCGTCGACCACCGCGGCCCTGGTGGCGGTGGTCGAGGAGTACCGCCGCCGTGAGGGCGCCGGGCTGCTGGCCGTCGGCCACGACAGGGTCCTCCTGGAGCGCTGGTGCGACCGGACCCTCCACTGGAGCACCCCGGCCCCGGCCCCGGCCGCCGTCTGAGGAGCCCCCGGTCCCGCACGGGCGGGCGGGTGCCACCTCGGCCGTCCCCGAGGTGGCACCGGCCGTCCCCGAGGTGGCACCGGCCGCCCCCGAGGTGGCACCGGCCGCGCCGGCGGGTGGCGTTCCGGTGGCGGTGGCGCGAACTCCCCGTGGTCCCCTGCCCTTCCGGGGCCCGCGGGCCGATACTCGGGGCGTCCCTCCCCTCTCCGCGCACCGGAGGCATCCCCGTGCCGAGCACCCGCCGCAGAGCCCTGACCGTCGCCGCCGCCGCGCTGGCCGGCGGCATCACCGTACCCGCCGCCGCCCGTGCCGACGGGCGCTCCCGCACCCGCGCGCTGCGCCGGGCGCACGCGCACAACGACTATCTGCACCCGCGCCCGCTCCACGACGCCCTGGCGCACGGCTTCACCAGCCTGGAGGCCGATGTCTTCCTGGTCGGCGGGGAGCTGCTGGTCGCCCACACACCCGGGGAACTCGACCCCGCCCGCACCCTCGGCGCCCTCTACCTCGACCCGCTGCTGGAGCGGGTCCGGGCCCACGGCGGCCAGGTCCACCGGGGCCGGCCGCACCCCGTGCAGCTCCTGATCGACATCAAGGCGGACGGCGCCGCCTGCTACGGCGAACTCGACCGGCTGCTGCGGCGGTACCACCGGATGCTCAGTGTCTTCTCGCACGGACGGGTCCGCCTCGGCGCGGTCACCCCCGTGATCTCCGGCGACCGGGCCGCCCGCGCGCCGATGGAGGCGCAGGCGCACCGGTACGCCTTCTACGACGGCCGTCTCGACGACCTCGGCACCTCCGCCCCGGCCTCCCTCATCCCGCTGGTCTCCAGCAACTGGAACCACAGCTTCACCTGGCGCGGAGTCGGCCCCTTCCCGCCGGCCGAGCGGAAGCTGCTGCGCACGATCACCGCCTCGGCCCACGCGGGCCGCCGGCGCGTCCGCTTCTGGGCCACCCCCGACACCCCCGGAGCCGCCCGGGAAGCGGTCTGGGGCGAGCTGCTCGCCGCCGGCGTCGACCATCTCAACACCGACGACCTGGCCGGCCTGGAGCGGTTCCTGCGCCGCCATGGGCCCTGACGGGACGGCCCGCGAGCCCAACCACCCGTACGGCGGACACGCCAGTCGGCCGTACGGACCGCTCACTGCGCCAGACTACGGCCGAATGCCGCAAATCCGGCACAGTGAAGGAGGTTGGCGATGGCCATTTCGATTTCGGTGGTGCTGCTTCTGGTGGTGCTCGCGGTGATCTTTCTCCGCAACGGCGGACTGAAGTTCTCCCACGCGCTCACCTGCGCGCTGCTCGGCTTCTTCCTGGCGGGCACCAGCATGGCGCCGACCATCCACGAGGGGGTCGCGGCCACGGCCGAGGTCGTCGGCAGCCTGCATCCGTGATCCCGGTCCCCGGGCGGCGGATCAGCCGCCCACCACATGGGACCGGATCAGGAACCGCACCCCCTCCGGCGCCTCCAGGGAGAAGCCGCTGCCGCGCCCCTCGACCACATCCACCACCAGCCGGGTGTGGCTCCACAGCTCGTACTGGCTCCGCGACATCCAGAAGGGGATCACCTCCGCGACGCCCTCCACGCGCAGCTCCGCCAGCAGCACATCGGACTGCCCGGTCCGGAACTCGCCTCGCGGATAGCACATCGGGGCGCTGCCGTCACAGCAGCCGCCCGACTGATGGAACATCAGCGGACCGTGCGCCGCCGTGAGGACGGACAGCAGTTCTGCGGCGGCCGGAGCCAGCTCCACGCGCGGGGATGCGGTCATCCCGGCAGCAGAGCACGGACAAGGTTGCGACCCCGTTGCGCCCCGCCATTCGGCCGACGGGCCCTGTCGCCCGCGCCCGTGTCCGGGAATGATGTCGGGGGTCCGGCCGCTTGGACGATGTGGCGGCGAAGCGGCCGTGACCGACGAGAACTGTCTCCGAGGAGAGAAGGGCGGACACCATGCCTCTTGAGGGCGAGTACGAGCCGAGCCCGGCGCAGTGGGTGCGGGACCAGGTCGAGCTGTACGAGAGCTCCGGCGGCACCGAGGGTACGACACTCAGGGGCATGCCCGTCGTCATCCTGACCACCCGGGGCGCCCGGAGCGGCCGTATCCGCAAGTCCCCGCTGATGCGGGTGGAGCACGGCGGCCGGTACGCCATCGTGGCCTCGGCCGGCGGCGCGGACAAGCACCCCGTCTGGTACCACAATGTGGTGGCCGAGCCGGAGGTGGAGCTTCAGGACGGGCCCGTGCGGCAGGACATGACGGCACGCGAGGTGACCGGCGAGGAGAAGGCCGAGTGGTGGGCGCGGGCCGTCGAGGCCTACGCCGACTACGCCGACTACCAGAAGAAGACGGACCGCCCGATCCCCGTGTTCGTCCTCGAACCGGCCGGGGAAGCCGTCTGAGCGGAGCCGTGGAACCCGGCCCCGTCTGCGTGTGCCGCGCGGGGGCCGGCCCTGCCCGCCGGACGGGATGAATTCGGCGGTCCCGTCATGCGGTGAAGCGCGCCCCGCCCCGCCCATCCCGCCCGCCTCGCCGGCCCCGCCGGGAGCCCGGGCGATCCCCGCGATCCCCGCCTCGGCCTCCGAGGCGCGGGGATTCGTGGCCCTCGGCGCGGCTCCTGTGGTCCGGGGTCCTTCCTTGAGCGCCGGACCGACCGGGAGTGCCCGGCGCCGGTCCCTGTGCGCCGGGACGCGTCGTTGAGCGCCGCACGGGCGCGGAGCGTCCGGCGCGGGTTCAGGCCAGATTCGGGGCGGCGGGGCGGCGCCCCGGCCGGCACCCGCCACCGACGGCCGCCGGGCGCGCCCGGGCGGCCGTCCTCCCGGTTCCCGCTCCCCGGCCCCCTGCGGAGCCGCCCCTCGGGCCACATGCCCCGCAGAGCCCGCCAGGCGACCGCGCCCCCCCGCCCTGTCCGGAACGGACGCGCATTTTCCCCACCCCGACATCGGCGCGGCACCACCATGACCGGTATTGACCATATGAAGGTCAGAAGTGTCGTTTTCCTTATACGCCGGAGACACGCCACGTTCATCCGGCGCTGGTCTCCCGTGCACGCGCGGCGGGCATCACTCCCACACCCCCATCCCTCAGAGCCCAGGATCAGGACCTCGGAGGAACCCATGCGAAGAAGCACCCCCACCCGGCCGGCGGCCCTCCCCATGACCCTCGTCACCGCCACGGTCGTCGCATCGGCCGTGGTGGCGGGCGGCGGCACGGCCCACGCCCGCACCCCCGCCGAGCACCTCACCGCCAGGACCCCGCTCCCCGCACCCCCCGTCGTCGACGGCGGCGCCTGGAAGTCCGGCCACCTCCAGGGCATGGCCCTCGACCGGCTCAAGGGCCATATGTACTTCTCGTACACCAACCTCGTGGTGAAGACCGACCTGCGGGGCAAGCCCATCGGCTCCGTCACCGGTTTCACCGGACACCTCGGAGACCTCGCCTTCAACAAGAGCGACGGCCGGGTCTACGGCTCCCTGGAGTACAAGTCGGCGAAGGCCTTCTACATCGCGATCCTCGACGGCGACCGCATCACCCGGATGAACATGGACGCCGAGTCCACCGGCGTGGTCACCACCGTCCACCTCGGAGAGGTCGTCAAGGACTACACCGCCGACATGAACGGCGACGGGGTCTTCGACGGCAACACCGGCAACACCCCTGATCACCGCTACGGCTGCAGCGGCATCGACGGCGTGGCCTTCGGCCCCGCCCTGGACGGCTGGGGCCAGAGCCGGCTCACGGTGGCCTACGGCGTCTACTCCAACACCACCCGCACCGACAACGACCACCAGGTCCTGCTCCAGTACGACGTCCGCACCTGGTGGAAGTACGAGAAGCCGCTCACCGAGAGCGCCCCGCACACCAGCGGCCCCCGGTTCCACCAGGGCAAGTTCTTCGCGTACACCGGCAACACCACCTACGGCGTGCAGAACCTGGAGTACGACGCCGACAGCGGCAACTGGCTGATGGCGGTGTACAAGGGCAAGAAGAAGACCTTCCCCAACTACTCGCTCTACGTCGTCGACGGTGCGAAACGCCCCCGCTGGGCCCCCGTGACCGGCCAGGCGCGCCCCGAGTACGGCCGCCATCTCTCCCTGCTGCCGCAGGGGCTGCACGACACGAAGACCGGTCTGTACGGGTATGAATCGGCCGGGCAGTACGGGCTGATCCCGCTCGACGACGGCCGCTTCTACGTCGCCGAGGCGGGCACCGTCGACTCGGGGGGCGAGACCCTCCAGACCGGGCGGGCCCTGCTCCACGAGTGGACCGGCGCCACCCCCAACCCGTTCGCCCGGCTCACCCGCCGCTGATCCGTACGCCTCCCCGTTGCCGAGTTCGGCGGCCGGCGGTCAGCGGGCCCCACCGCCGAACTCCTCGGCCAGCTTCTCCACGGCGGCCGGGTTGCGCGGGCTCTCCACCAGATCCACGTAGTCCAGCACGACGAAACGGTTGTTCCGGACCGCCGAGACACCCGCGAGCGGCGGATACGAGCGGAGGAAGTCCTTCTTCTGCCCGGCGGTGGTCCCGCCGTAGTTGTTGATCACGATCACCTCGGGGTCCCGCTCCACCACCGTCTCCCAGCCCACCGTCGTCCAGCTGTCCTCCAGGTCCTTCATCACATGGTCGCCGCCGGCCTTGGTGATGATGTCGTGCGGTCCGGCGAAGGCTCCCGAGGTGAACGGCTTGTCCCGGCCGTCGTCGTAGAGGAAGACCCTCGGCCGGTCCGCCCCTCGCGGCGCCCCGGCCTGCGCGTCGGCCACCCGCTTCCGGAACTCCCGCACCAGCTCGTCGGCGCGCTTCTCGACATCGAAGAGGGTCCCGAGGTTGCGCAGATCGGTGTAGAGGGCCTCCAGCGGCGGCATCACCCCGCGCACCTTGCCCTTGCCGCTGCGGCAGGACTCGGTCAGCAGATACGAGTCGACTCCGAGCCGCTTCAGCACGGCGGGGGTGAAGCCCTCGCCCTCGTTGAAGCCGTAGTTCCAGCCGGCGAAGACCAGATCCGCGCGGGCGTCGAGGACCAGCTCCTTGTTGATCCGCTTCTTCGACAGCCAGGTGGTGCGGTCGTAGGCGCCCTTCCACGGCACGTCCTTGACGGAGCCCTTGTTGTCCGGCATCACATAGCCGGCCATCCGGTCCTCCAGACCGAGGGCGAACATGATCTCGGTGATGCCGACATCGTTGGTGACGACCCGCTCGGGAGCCCGGTCGAAGGTCCTGCGCTCCCCGCAGTTCTCGATGGTCACCGGGTAGTGGCGGCCGGCCCGGGGGCCCTTCTCCTCGGTGGCGACCTCGGCCCCGCAGCCGGAGAGCGCCAGCACGGTGGCGAACGCCAGAGCGGCGGTGAGCGGGGGACGGAACATGGCACGGACTCCTCGGTGAGAGCGGACAGCGCGGCGAAACGAACAGAACAGTCAGCACGGACAGAACAGACAGCACGGACAGGGCGCACAGGGCGCACAGGGCGGACGGAGGGTCAGAAGGGCCGGGGGATCTCCCCGGGACCCGGCGGCAGCCGGTCGAACAGCAGATGGACCGCGCCCGACACCGGATGCGCCACGCGGTGCGCCCGCACCCCGAACACCTCCGCGAGCAGCTCCGCCGTCAGCACCTCCCCGGGAGGCCCACAGGCCACGATCCGGCCGTGGTCGATCACCTGGAGCACATCGCAGTGCGCCGCCGCCAGATTGAGGTCGTGCAGCGCGGTCAGCACCGTGAGGCCGCTGGCGCGCACCAGCGCGAGCACCTCCAACTGCTGGGCGATGTCCAGATGGTTGGTGGGCTCGTCGAGCACCAGCACACTCGGCCGCTGGGCCAGCGCGCGGGCGATGAGAACCCGCTGTCTCTCGCCGCCGGAGAGGGTGGGGAAGGCACGGCCCGCCAGATGGGCCGCACCGACCGAGGCCAGCGCGGCCCGGCACACGGAGCGGTCCTCGGCCGTGGTCCTGACGGCCGCCCGCTGATGGGGGAGACGCCCCATCGCCACCACCTCGGCGACGGTGAAGTCGAATTCGGCCATGGTCTCCTGGGGAAGCGCCGCCACTCTGCGCGCGCCCTCCCGGGAGCTGAGCGCGTGCAGATCGTCGCCGTCGAGCCGTACCGTGCCGGCCGTGGGCGTCAGCGCCCGGTAGACACAGCGCAACAGGGTGGACTTCCCGCTGCCGTTGGGGCCGACCAGACCCACCAACTGCCCGCTCCCGGCCCGCACGCTGACCTCCTCCACCAGACGGGCCCCGGCCACGGAGACGGTCACGTCCTCGATGTCGATCCGCATCACTTGCCTCCGAAGGCATAGCCGCGACGGCGCATGAGCAGGACGAAGCACGGCACTCCGATGACCGCCGTCAGCACGCCCACCGGCAGCTCGGTCGGTGCCAGCACCGTCCGCGAGAGGATGTCCACCCAGATCAGCAGGATCGCGCCCGCCAGGGGCGCGACCGCCAGCAACCGGCGGTGGTCGGCGCCCACCACCATCCGTACGGCATGGGGGACCATCAGCCCCACGAAGCCGATCGCCCCGCTCACCGCCACCACCGCACCCGTGACGGCGGCGGAGACCAGGAAGAGTTCCCGGCGCAGCCGGTCCGCGTCCACGCCCAGCGCGGCGGCGGTCTCGTCGCCCATGGCCAGCGCGTTCAGCCGGCGGGCGGAGAGTCCGAGATGGACCAGCCCGGCGGCCACCGCGCCCGCCGCGATCGGCACCGAGTCCCAGTTCGCCCCGCCGAGGCTGCCGAGCAGCCACATCATCGCGGAGCGGGCCGCCTCACCGTGCTCGGCCGCGAAGACCATGAAGGTGGTGACGGCCGAGAAGCCGTAGTACATGGCGGTGCCCGTCAGCACCAGCCGGACCGGGGTGAGCCCACGATCCGTCCTGGCCACCGCGTACACCAGGGTCATCGCCAGCAGAGCGGAGACGAAGGCCGCGGTGGAGAGCGCCCAGACCCCGAGGGCGCTCAGCGTCCCGAAGATGAGGACGGCGTTGGCCCCGACCGCCGCCCCCGAGGAGATCCCGAGGACGAACGGGTCGGCCAGCGCGTTGCGCACCATGGCCTGCACGGCGACCCCGATCGCGGCCAGACCGGCCCCGACGACCGCCGCCAGCACGGCGCGCGGGAAGCGCAGCTCCCAGACGATGGTGTACGCGGCGGCCTCGCCGGGGGTGATGGTGCCGCCGGTGAGCCCGGCCCGCAGATGGCCCAGCACCTCGCCCCAGCCGATGCCCGAGGCGCCGATGCCCGCGCCGCAGACCACGGAGAGCGGCAGCGCCGCGCCGAGCGCGAGGACGAGCGGGAGGAGGGGGACGCGCCGGAGCGGCGCGGGGCCCGTGCCCGAGGGGGCCGGACCGCCGGGTGGCGCGGTGGTCTTGCGGTCGGTGCCTACGGCCACGTGCGAGGTCGCTTCCGCCTCGGGCCGTGCTCCGGCGGGGAGAAAGCGGCCCGGTGACGCACGCGCCCGGCCCGGCATCCTCTCGCAGTCCACGGCGAGTTGACAGGATTCAGCGCCGCTGCGGGTGATCGGGCTCACGGGCCCGGCTCTCCCGGGCTCCGTCCACCGTTGCGGGTCAGCGCCGGATTTCGACCGGACTTCCCCCACAGGGCGGTTGCAGCGTAACGCGTCCCCGCGCGGGCCGTCGGGCGGGGGCCGCCGCACGCGGGTCGGCGGCCGGCCCAAGTGCCCCGGGGCACCGCCCGTCACCGGCCGCGCGGGTCTCCCGCCCGGCGCGGCGGCCCGCCGGGCGCCGGTGATCCCGTCACCCCGGCACGAGCGCTCCGTCACCCCGGGTGGCGGGGGCGGGTGCCGCCGTGCGGGGCCGCCGGAGCGGACCTAGCCTGGTGAAAGATGTCCGTCCCCGGCCCGGAGGAGGTCCCGTGAGGTGTTCGCCGTCTCTCCGGCGCGGGGCCTGCGCGGCTCTGGCGACGGCCGCGATGCTGGTGGCACCCGTCTCCACGGGAGTCGCCGGCACCCTGACCGCGCCGGGGGCCGCCGCCTCCGTGTCCGCCGCCTCTGTCGCCGCCTCCGCCTCCGGGGAGCCCTCGCCGGGCGGTGGATTCCCCGAGCTGGACGCCTCCGTCGCCGAGCGGCTGGACACGGCGGTCCAGCGGGTCATGCGGGAGGCCCGGGTGCCCGGTGTCACCGTCGGGCTGTGGGCCGCCGGGAAGGGCGGCTATGTGCGCTCCTTCGGCGTGGCCGACAAGGCCGGCGGCGCGCCCATGGAGCCCGGTCTGAACATGCGGATCGGCAGCGAGACCAAGACCTTCACGGTGACGGCGGTCCTCGAACTGGTGGACCGGGGCGAGGTGGGACTCGACGACCCGATCGCGCGGTACGTCGAGGGGGTGCCCAACGGGGACCGGATCACCCTGCGCGATCTGGCGGGCATGCGGAGCGGGTTGTTCAACTACTCCATGGACGAGGACTTCTTCCGGGCGCTGACCTCCGATCCGGAACGGCCGTTCACCCCGCAGGAGTTGCTGGACTACTCCTTCAAGCACCCGGTGCGGTTCCAGCCGGGGGCGGAGTTCGAGTACTCCAACACCAACGCGATTCTGCTGGGGCTGGTCGTGGAGAAGGCCGGCGGCATGCCGCTGAACGAATTCATCGAGGAGAATGTCCTGGAGCCCGCCGGGCTGCACCGCACACTCTTCCCGACCGGCGCGGAGTTCCCCGCTCCGCACGCCCACGGCTACACCGACCAGACGGCGTCCGGCGAGGTCGAGGACGCCACGGACTGGAATCCGTCCTGGGGCTGGGCCGCCGGGGCGATGATCTCCGACCTCGGGAATCTGCGCAGCTGGGCCCGGACCGTCGCCACCGGCACCCTGCTGACCCCGGAGACCCAGGCCGAGCGGCTGAGGACCGGCCCGACCACCATCCCGGGCGCCGGGTACGGCCTGGGCATCTTCAATGTGCGGGGGTGGATCGGCCACAACGGATCACTGCCCGGCTACGAGTCCCTGACGATCCATCTCCCCGAGGAGGAGGCCACCCTGGTCGTCCTCCTCAACACGGACATCGTGCACGACGGGGCCGAGCCCAGCACCCTCTTCGGTGAGGCGGTCACCCGCATCGTGACACCGGACCACGTCTACAACCTCCCGGTACCGGCGACGAAGTCCCCGTCCCCGTCTCCGTCCCGCAGCGGCTGAGCCGCTCAGGACGCCGCGGCCGGCTTCTCCCGGGGGAGGGAGACCGCGGTGAGCAGCGCGGCGGCGACCAGGAGCCCGCCGGCGACCAGAAAGGCCCGGCCGTACCCCGCCGCCAGCGCCTCCTGGGCCGTGCCGCCCGCGTTCCCGGAGGCGCGGCCGGCGCTGAGCGCCAGGGTGGACAGCACCGCGAGGCCGATGCTGCCACCGCACTGGCGGCTGGCGTTGAGCAGCCCGCTGGCCAGCCCGGCCTCCTCGGGCGCCACCCCCGATGTGCCCATATAGGTGTTGGTGACCATGCTCAGCCCGATGCCCACACTCGCCACCAGGGACGGGCCGAGGAAGCCCCCGGCGAAGGTCGACGTCGGCGCCATGGTGCTGAACCACACCATGCCCGTGCCGCCCAGCAGCAGCCCGCCGACGATCAGGGTCCTGCGGTCCACCCGTCGCACCAGGCGCATGCCCAGGGTGCTGCCGGCCACGGCCCCGCAGCAGAACGGGAGGAACGCCGCGCCGGCCTCCATGGGCCCGTACCCCAGCACGTTCTGGAGGAACAGCGAGGCGAAGTAGAAGCCGGCCACCATCCCGGCGCCCACCAGCAGCCCCGTCACATTGGAGAGCCAGACGGTCCGGCTGCGGAAGATCCCCAGCCGGACGATCGGCGCGGGACAGCGGCGCTCCCACCAGACGAAGACGGCGCCGAGCACCACCGCCAGCCCCAGCACCGACAGGGTGCGGACCGAGTCCCAGGCGTGGTGCTCGGTGCCCAGCACGCCGTGGGCGGCCGCGGTCATCGCCGCCGTGACGAGCACCGCGCCCGGCACGTCGAGCCGCGCCCGGCCGCCGGTGCGGCGGTCCCGCACCGATGCCAGGGCGATCGGCAGGGTCAGGGCGACCAGTGGCACATTGATGAGCAGGACCCACCGCCAGCCCAGCAGATCGGTCAGCAGCCCGCCCGCCAGCACGCCCAGCGCGGTGCCGGAGCCGGCCACCGTGGCCCAGACACCGACCGCCCGGGAGCGGGCCGGCCCCTCGGCGAAGGTCACCAGGATGACGGTCAGCCCGATCGGGGCGAGCACGGCGCCCGCCAGCCCCTGGCCCGCGCGGGCCGCGATCAGCTGCGCCGGGTTCTGCGCGAGGCCGCCGAGCAGTGAGGCGACGCCGAAGAGCACCAGACCGGCGGCCATGGTGCGCCGGTGCCCGAAGAGATCCGCCAGCCGGCCGCCCAGCAGGAGCAGCCCGCCGAAGACCAGGGTGTAGGCGTTCACCACCCACGACAGTCCGCCGGGGGAGAAGCCGAGGTCGCGGCTGATCTCCGGCAGCGCCACATTCACCACGCTGATGTCCAGCACCACGATCAGCTGGGACAGGCACACCGCCGCCAGCACCAGCCCGGTGCGGGGCCCGGGGCCCGGTGTCGCTTCCGCCGCCCCGGGCGGCGCGCCGGGCGCCGTACCCCTGGCGGGGGAGTGTCCGGCGGAATCACCCACGGTTGCCTCCTGTGTACCTGGCCGCACTGCTCGGGTAAGGTATGCCTAACTTACCTGCTGTGCAAGGGTGCTCGATCGACACGGCGTCCAACTGGCGGGCAGGCCAAGTTGATTCGCTCATACAAGGATGATTAGGCTTGCCTAATCAAGATCGCATGCAGGGTGTCGGGTGGAATGGGGGAGGCCGGGTGGCTGAGTCATGGTGCCGCTCCGCCGGTACGGAGGCGGCCGGGTGGTGAGGCCGCGCGGTCGGACCGCGTCCGCCCCCACCGCGTCGCCGGCAGGGCCGCGCAAGCGGCCCGGGACGGGATCGCATCCCTCGGAGAGCCGTTTACCGGACCCGGCCCGGAGCGCCGGACCCCCGGAGGGGGCGGCGGCGCGGCACCCCGCCCGGGCCACGGGCCGCCGCCGGGCGGCGGCGGTGCGCTGGAGCGGGCTGGCCGCCGCCCTGGTGGCGCTGGCGGCCGTCTGTGTGCTGAGCCTCGCCGTCGGCGCGCGGAGCATTCCGTTCGCCACCGTGTGGGAGGTGCTGGCCCACGGCCGGGGCGGTGAGGAGAGCTTCGTCGTACGGGAGCTGCGGCTCCCGAGGACCGTGCTCGGACTGCTCGCCGGGGCCGCCCTCGGGCTCGCCGGAGCGCTGATGCAGGGGCTGACCCGCAATCCGCTGGCCGACCCGGGGCTGCTCGGTGTGAACAACGGGGCGGCGGCGGCCGTGGTGGTGGCGATCTCCGTGCTGGGCCTCGGATCGCCCGTCGGCTACGTCTGGTTCGCCTTCCTGGGCGCCGCCGTGGCGTACACCGCCGTCTATCTGCTCGGCTCGACCGGGCGGGCGGCGACACCCGACCGGATGGTCCTCGCCGGGGCCGCGGTCAACGCCTCCCTGGTCGCCTTCGTCTCCGCCGTGGTGATCCACGACCCCGCCACCTTCGACGAGTTCCGCTTCTGGGCGGTGGGGTCACTCGCCGGGCGGGACCTCGATGTGGCGTTCCAGGTGGGCCCGCTGATCCTGCTGGGTGTGGTGATCGCGCTGAGCCTGGCCCGGCCGCTGAACGCGCTGGCGCTGGGCGACGAGACGGGCCGGGCGCTGGGCGCGCGGACCGAGCGGACCCGGATCGCCGGTGCCGTCGCGATCGCCCTGCTCTGCGGGGGAGCGACCGCCGTCGCGGGGCCCATCGCCTTCATCGGTCTGGCGGTGCCGCACATCGTCCGCATGGTCACCGGCCCGGATCAGCGCTGGGTGATGGCCTATTCGCTGGTACTGGCGCCGGTCCTGCTGCTGGGCGCCGATGTCGTGGGGCGGCTGCTCGCCGCCCCGGGAGAGCTGGAGGCGGGTATCGTCACCGCATTCCTGGGCGCGCCGGTCTTCATCGCGCTCAGCCGCCGACGCAGGATCACCGCCCTGTGAGCGCCGTACGGGAGCGCCGGCCCGCTGTCCGGCCGGTCACCGGCGAGGTGTTCCGCACCCGCGCGGGCGGCGTCTCGCTCCGCTTCCACCGGCGCACGTTCACCGTGGCCGCGCTGCTGGCCCTGGTGACCGCGGTGGTGGGTGTCGTCAGTCTGACCACCGGCAGCTACCGCGCCTCGGTCCCCGACGTGGTCGCGACCCTGCTCGGCGGCGGACCCGCCGGGCTGGACTTCATCGTCAACGAACTGCGGCTGCCCCGGCTGCTGGTGGCCGTGATGGTCGGTCTCGCGCTGGGCATCAGCGGGGCGATGTTCCAGAGCATCTCCCGCAATCCGCTGGGCAGCCCGGACATCATCGGCTTCACCGTCGGCTCCGCCTCCGGCGCCCTGGTGGTGATCCTGCTGCTGGACGGTGGTGTCCAGGCCATAGCCGCCGGCGCGGTCGGCGGCGGCCTCGCCACCGCCGCGCTCGTCTACGCGCTCGCCTTCCGCCGGGGTGTGCAGGGGTTCCGGCTCATCCTGACCGGCATCGGCACCACCGCCATGCTGGCCTCGCTCAACGCCTATCTGCTCTCCCGCGCCGCGCTCGCCGACGCGCAGACGGCCCAGCTCTGGCTGACCGGAAGCCTGAACGGACGGCGCTGGGAGCACGCCGGGCCGCTGGCCCTCGCGCTGCTGGTGCTGGTGCCCGCCGCCCTCTTCCTCGGCCGCCGGATGACACTGCTCGAAATGGGGGACGACGCGGCCCGCGCCCGCGGGGTGCCCGCCGAGCCGACCCGGCTCACCCTGCTGGTGGTGAGTGTCGCGCTCACCGCGGTGGCCACCGCCACGGCGGGGCCGATCGCCTTCGTGGCGCTCGCCGCCCCGCAACTGGCCCGCCGGCTGACCCGCTCACCCGGCGCCGGCCTGGTGACCGCCGGGCTGATGGGCGCCCTGCTGCTGGCCGCCAGCGATCTGGCGGCGCAGCGGGTACTGGCCCCGACCCAACTGCCGGTGGGGATCGGCACCGCCGCGCTCGGCGGACTGTATCTCGCCTGGCTGCTGGGCCGGGAATGGCGGAACCGGTGAGCGCGCGCCCCGGCCGGGGCCGTACGGCAGACCACTTCGGGCACCACCAGGGAAGCGGACAGGACACGACATGAACGACTCCGCGCACAGCGTCCGGCTGCACGGCGAGGGGCTGACCCTGGCCTATGACGAGCGAGTGGTCGTCGACGGCCTCGACGTCGCCGTACCGGACGGCTCCTTCACGGTCATCATCGGCCCGAACGCGTGCGGGAAGTCCACCCTGCTCAAGGCGCTCTCCCGGATGATCAGGCCCCGGGCCGGGGCCGTCCACCTGGACGCGGCGCCCATCTCCTCGTACTCCGCCAAGGAAGTGGCGCGGCTGCTCGGCCTGCTCCCGCAGACCTCCACCGCCCCGGGCGGGATCACGGTGGGGGACCTGGTCGCGCGGGGCCGCTATCCGCACCAGCGGATGCTGCGCCAGTGGTCCACCGCGGACGAGGACGCGGTGGTCGGGGCGATGGAGATGACCGGAGTCCTGGAACTGGCCGACCGCTTCGTGGAGGAGCTCTCCGGCGGGCAGCGCCAGCGGGTCTGGCTCGCCATGGTCCTCGCCCAGCAGACCGGGATTCTCCTGCTGGACGAGCCCACCACCTTTCTCGACCTCGCCCATCAGATCGAGGTGCTCGACCTCTGCTGGGATCTGCACCGCACACGGGGGCACACCCTGGTCCTGGTGCTGCACGACCTCAACCAGGCCTGCCGCTACGCCACCCATCTGATCGTGATGAAGGACGGCCGGATCGCCGCCC
This sequence comes from Streptomyces sp. NPDC001889, assembly GCF_053594535.1. Taxonomy (NCBI): domain Bacteria; kingdom Bacillati; phylum Actinomycetota; class Actinomycetes; order Kitasatosporales; family Streptomycetaceae; genus Streptomyces; species Streptomyces sp. NPDC001889. The sequence continues at coordinate 187,143 of NZ_JBSFER010000018.1, read as the reverse complement.
AGGGCGATCCCGCCGAGATCGTCACGGCTGAGCTGGTGCGGGAGGTGTTCGGGCTGTCCTGCCGGATCATCCCCGATCCCGAGGTGGGCACTCCGCTGGTGGTGCCCTCGGCCCGCCCCGACGACCCGCGCCGGCTGCGCTCCGCGCCGGCCGCTGCGCTCACCGCCGCCGACACCCGGCGCGGCTGACCTCCGTCCGCCTCCGTTCCGGCCGGGCCCGCGCGGGCGGTCGCGGAACACCCCCCGCTGTGGAGTGCCGGGGGCGGGACCGTCGCGTGCACCCTGTTCCGGGAGGGTGTTCCGGGGCTCCGGAGGGGTGCGTTCCACCGGCGTCGCACGGTGCGTCAATGTCGCTGTGACGATGGTCATTTGGCCGATGACCAGTGGTGCGCACGGAAGAGATTAGGTTAGACTAACCTTACTATCCGCTGGTCGGGTGGTGGCACGGGTAACCCAGGCCGACGACGTGAGGATCTCGTCCATGACGACGAACCCCTTTGACGACGACAGTGGAACCTTTCACACCCCGCTCAACCAGGAATGCCAGGGGACCGGTACGCGGCCGATGAGCCCGATCGGACGGACGGCCCGCCACGCGCGGAGCCGTGCGCACCTCTGAGATCACCAGTACCGCTGAGCCGGTCATAGGCAATACCTCTCATCAGCAGGTGTCGACCTGCGTTTGAGCCGTCCAGAAAATCTGTCTGTCACGGCGCACTCAGTGCTGCCAGAAGAGGACTTCCCATGCGGACCACGGAGCACCGTCAGCATGCGGTGAGCGTGCGGTGACCACTCTCTCCGATCGATTCGACTACCGGGCCGGCGCCGTCGCCGCCCTCGGCGACCCTCTCGCGGTCGCCGCCTCCCTGGCCAAGGGAGCCACCGCCCCCTATGTGCTGTTCGAGCGCGGCGGCCAGTGGTCCTTCGGCTCCGGGGCGGCCTATGAACTGCTGCTCCACCCCGACCGCATCGAGGTGCGGTCCGGCTCCGGCACAACCGTCACCCCCACCGGGCCCGACCCGCTCCAGCAGGTCGCGGAGCTGCTCGCCGAGTGCCCGCTGCCCGGCTGGCGCGCCTACGGCTGGGCCGGCTTCGAGCTGTCGTATCTGCTGCACGGCCTGCCCGGGCTGATCGGCTCCGAGCCACTGCTGCACTTGATCGTCCCCGAGCGGGAGGTGCGCTGCCGGGAGGGCGAGGCGGCCCTGCGGGCCGTGGACCCGGGGGACCTGCCCGCGCTGGAGGCCCTGGTCGCCGAGGGACCGGCGCCCGCCCCGGGCCGGCCGCTGGAGCTGGACGAGAGCGAGTCGGGCGACCAGTACCGCAAGGCCGTCGCCGCCGCCGTCGACGACATCAGGGCCCAGCGGCTCCAGAAGGTCATCCTCTCCAGGATCGTCCCGGTGCCCCAGGACATCGACCTGGCCGCCACCTACCTCCTGGGCCGCCGGGGCAACGACCCCGCCCGCTCCTTCATGCTGGACCTGGGAGTGCACCGGGCGGCCGGGTTCAGCCCGGAGACCGTGGTCGAGGTGGACCCGGACGGCTGGGTCTCCACCCAGCCCCTGGCCGGTACCAGAGCCCTCTCCGGCGACGCGGACGCCGACCGGGGCCGGCACGAGGAACTCCTCGGCGACCCCAAGGAGATATTCGAGCACGCGATCTCCGTCAAGGCGGCCTGCGAAGAGCTGTACACGATGTGCGAGCGCGACTCCGTCGTCGTGAACGAGTTCATGACGGTCCGGGAGCGCGGCAGCGTCCAGCACCTCGCCTCCCGGGCCGGCGGGCAGCTCGCCCCCGGCCGCAACGCCTGGCACGCGCTGGCCGGGCTCTTCCCGGCGGTCACGGCCTCCGGCCTGCCCAAGGCCGCCGCCTGCACCACCATCCACCAGTACGAGAACAGCCCGAGGGGGCTGTACAGCGGCGCCGTCCTCACCGTCGACGCCGATGGCTCCCTCGACGCCGCCCTCGTCCTGCGGACGGTCTTCCAGCGCGACGGCCGCACCTGGCTGCGCGCGGGCGCCGGAATCGTCGAACACTCCACTCCGGAACGCGAGTTCGAGGAGACCTGCGAGAAGCTCCGCAGCACCAGCAGATTCCTCGTCCCCTCGACGCCGTCCGACACCGGCCGCCCCGCGGGGCCCCGGCGACCCGCGTAACCGCGATTCGGGAGCAGCTGACTGATGAGCCCACACGACCTGACCCCCGACGGCCTGCGCCGGGTGATCGCCGAACTGGTCGAGGAGGAACCGGAGTCGATCGACCCCGATGCCAACCTCTTCGCGCTGGGGCTGGCCTCCATCGAGGTGATGCGCCTGGTCGGCGGATGGCGCCGGGCCGGACTGACGGTGAACTTCGCCGAGCTGGCCGAGCAGCCCACGCTGGCGGGATGGACCGGGCTGGTCGCCGCCCGGAGCCCGGCCGCGGCGCAGCCGCCGCGGACCGCCGCCCCGGAGCCGCCGGCGGAGCCCGGCGACCCGGACGCCGAGTTCCCGCTCGCGGTGATGCAGCACGCGTACTGGGTCGGACGGACGGACGGGCAGCGGCTCGGCGGGGTCGCGGCGCACCTCTACACCGAGTTCGACACCGCCCCGGGCGGCGGGGTCGACCCCGGGCGCCTGGGGGCCGCGCTGGAGCGGCTGGTGGAGCGGCACGCGATGCTGCGCGCCCACTTCACCGACGACGGGCGGCAGCGGATCGGGGCCCGCTCCGGCTGGCGCGGGCTGACCGTGCACGATCTGCGCGGCCTCGACGGGCCCGCGGTCGGCAAGCGGCTCGAACACACCCGGGACCTCCTCTCCCACCAGATGCTCCGCATCGACCGGGGCGAGGTCTTCTCCACCGCGCTCAGCCTGCTCCCCGGCGACCGGACCCGGCTGCACCTCGATGTCGACATGGTCGCCGCCGACGCGGTCAGCTACCGGCTGCTCCTGGCCGACCTCGCCCGGCTGCACACCGATCCGGACACCGAGCTGCCCGCCATCGGCTACGGCTACCGCCAGTACCGGGCGGCCCGGCCCGGCAGCCGTGCCACGGCCGCCGCCCGGGCCGCCCGCTACTGGGCGGACCGGCTGCCCGAGCTGCCCGGCGCACCGGAGCTGCCGCTCGCGGCGGCCACCGGGGACCGCCCCGCCGCCCGGGTCACCCGCCGCCACTTCGTCCTCGGCCCCGACGGCCGCCGCCGGCTCACCGAGGCCGCCCGGCGGCGCGGACTGACCCCGGCGATGGCCGTGGCCACCGCCTTCGCCGAGGTCGTCGGGGCCTGGTCCGCCCAGCCCCGGTTCCTGCTCAATGTGCCGCTGTTCGACCGCGAGCCGCTCCACCCGGACATCGACCGCGTCGTCGGCGACTTCACCGGCTCGGTCCTGCTCGACGTGGACCTCTCCCGGCCGCTGCCGTTCGTGGAGCGGGCCCGCGCCGTCCAGGCCCGGATGCACGCCGACATGGCCCACGCCGACCACTCCGGCGTCGAGGTGCTGCGCGACCTCTCCCGGCGGGCCGGGGAACAGGTCCTGGCCCCCGTGGTCTTCACCAGCGCCCTCAATCTGGGCGAGCTGTTCCACCCCGCCGTGCGCACCGCCTTCGGCGAGCCGGTGTGGATCGTCTCCCAGGGCCCCCAGGTGCTGCTCGACGCCCAGATCACCGAACTCGGCGGCGGTCTGCTGGTGAACTGGGACATCCGGGAGGACGAACTCGCCCCCGGAGTGGCCCCGGCGATGTTCGCCGCCTTCGAACAGCTGGTGCGCCGGCTCACCGAGTCCGGGCCCGCCTGGGACCTCCCGGTCGACGGACTGCTGCCCGCCGCCCAGCTCACCGCCCGTGAGCGGGCCAACGACACCGCCCGCCCGCGCCGTGACCGGCCACTGCACCAGGACTTCTTCGACCGGGCCGGTACGCACCCCGAGGCGCCCGCGCTCCTCTGGGGCGAGGACGGAGTCCTGACCCACGGCGAACTCGCCGACCGGGCGCTGCGGGTGGCGCAGGCGCTGCGGAACCGGGGAGTGGGCCCGGGCGACCGGGTCGGGGTGACCCTGCCGAAGGGCCCGGACCAGGCCGTCGCGGTCCTCGGAGCGCTCGCCGCAGGCGCCGCCTATGTGCCGCTGGGGGTGGAGCAGCCGCCCGCGCGCGCCGCCCGTATCACCGCGGCCGCCGGGTTCGCCGCCGTCATCGCCGAGCGCGGCGGGGCCGGGAGCGGAAGCGGGGACGACGGCGCCGGTACGGTCCGCGCGCTGACCCTGGCCGAGGCGCTCGCCGAAATCCCCCCGGGGGCCGCGCCCGCGCCGTACACGGGCGACCCCGAGCACCCCGCGTATCTGCTCTTCACCTCCGGCTCCACCGGAGAGCCCAAGGGCGTCGACGTGCCGCACCGGGCCGCCGTGAACACCCTCGACGACCTCGTCGAGCGCTACGCCCTGGGCCCGGACGACCGCACCCTGGCCCTCTCCGCGCTCGACTTCGACCTCTCGGTCTTCGATCTGTTCGCCCCGCTCTCCACCGGCGGCGCCGTGGTCTGGCCGGGCCAGGACGACCGCCGCGACGCCCGGAGCTGGGCCGAGCTGGTCAACCGGCACCGGGTCACGGTCCTCAACTGTGTGCCCGCGCTGCTCGACATGCTGCTCACCACCGGGGAGGAGCTGGGCACCTCCCTGCGGCTGGTGCTGCTCGGCGGCGACCGGATCGCCCCCGAACTGCCCGGCCGGCTGGGCGATGCCGTCCCCGGCTGCCGCTTCGTGGGCCTCGGCGGCACCACCGAGACCGCCATCCACTCCACCGTCCGCGAGGTGGACACCGTACCCGCGCACTGGCACTCCGTCCCGTACGGAACGCCGCTGGGCAATGTGGTCTGCCGGGTGGTGGACCCCCTCGGCCGGGACTGTCCCGACTGGGTCCCCGGCGAGCTGTGGATCGGCGGCGACGGTGTCGCCCTGGGGTACCGGGGCGATCCCGGGCGCACCGCCGACCGCTTCGTCCAGCACCTGGGCCGGCGCTGGTACCGCACCGGCGACCAGGCCCGCTACACCCCCGCCGACGGCATCGAGTTCCTCGGCCGCCGCGACCACCAGGTGAAGATCCGCGGCTTCCGGATCGAGCTGGGCGAGGTGGAGGCCGCCCTCGCCGCCGACCCCCGGGTCCGCTCCGCCGTGGCCCTCGCCACCGGCACACCCGCCGCCCTCGTCGCGGCCGTCGTCCCCGCCGCGGCGGACGCCGGCCGGGAACCCGCTCCCGGCGCGGAGCCCGCGCCGGACCCCGGCGCCGGCCGGGACCCGGAATCCGCCCCGGACCGGGGCGCCGGACCCGGCGGCGGACCGGACCACGGCCCCGAGGCCCTCCGGGAGGCCCTGCGCGCCCTGCTGCCCCCGCACATGGTGCCCGACCGGATCACCTTCCTGGAGGCCCTGCCGCTCACCGCCAACGGCAAGACCGACCGCGCCGCCGTCGCCGCCCTCACCGGACGGGACCGCTCCGGCCGCGCCCGTACCGCACCGTCCACCCCCCTGGAGCGCGCCGTCGCCCACATCTGGGAGGAGACCCTCGCCGTCCGGGACATCCCCGCCGACGAGGAGCTCTTCGCCCTCGGCGGCGACTCGGTCCGCGCCACCGGCATCGTCGCCCGCATCCGGGAGGACCTGGACGCCCCCCAGGCGTCCGTGCGGATGCTGTTCGCCGCCCCCACCGTCGCCGGGCTGGCCCGTGCGCTGGCCGCCGCCCACCCCGACCCCGGGCGGCTCGACCGGGTGGCACGGCTCTTCCTCGACATCGAGGCCCTCTCCGACGACGAGGTCGCCGCCCGGCTGGAAGCCGCCGGCACCCCGGACGCGGGGGAGGGGCGATGAGCGCCGCGACCGGGGACCCCGGACCCGCCTTCACCCCCTGGCCCGGCGCGGACGCCGCGCGCTACCGCGGCCTCGGCCACTGGCGCGGCACCGCGCTCGGGGAGCTGCTGCGCACCTGGGCCGCCCGCTCCGGCGGACACACCGCCGTGATCGCCGGCTCCGAACGGCTCACCTACACCGAGCTGGACGAACGCGCCGACCGGCTCGCCGCCGGTCTGATCGCCCTCGGTGTCGAGCCCGGCGACCGGGTCCTGGTCCAGCTCCCCAACACCACCGACTTCGTGGTGCTGCTCTTCGCGCTGACCCGCTGCGCCGCCGTACCCGTCCTCACCCTGCCCGCCCACCGCCGCTCCGAGATCGCCCATCTCGCGGCCCTCTCCGAGGCCGTCGCCTATGTCGTCCCCGACCGGCACGCGGGCTTCGACCACCGGGAGCTGGCCGCCGAGGTCGCCGGGCTCGTCCCGACCCTGCGGCACATCCTGGTCGCCGGGGACCCCGGGCCCTTCACGGCGCTGCGCGACGTGACGGCGGAGCCCGGTCCGCTGCCCGCGCCGGACCCGGCCGCCCCCGCCGTGCTGCTGGTCTCCGGCGGCACCACCGGCAAGCCGAAACTCATCCCCCGCACCCACGACGACTACGCCTACAACGCCCGTGCCAGCGCCGAGGTCTGCGGACTGACCGCCGCCGACGTCTATCTCGCCGCCCTGCCCGTCGCCCACAACTTCCCCCTCGCCTGCCCCGGGCTGCTCGGTGTGCTCGGCACCGGCGGCACCGTGGTGCTCGCCCCCGCGCCCAGCCCCGATGTGGCCTTCCCCCTCATCGAGCGCGAACGGGTCACCGTGACCGCGCTGGTGCCGCCGATGGCCCGGATGTGGACCGAGGCCACCGAGTGGGCCCCCGAGGACCTCTCCTCGCTCCGGCTGCTCCAGGTCGGCGGGGCCAGACTGGACGCCGATCTCGCCCGGCGCATCCCGCCCGCCCTCGGGTGCGCGCTGCAACAGGTCTTCGGCATGGCCGAGGGGCTGCTCAGCTACACCCGGCCGGAGGACCCCGACGAGACGGTCGCCACCACCCAGGGCCGTCCGCTCAGCCCGGAGGACGAGGTGCGCGTCCTGGACCGCGACGGCGCCCCGGTGCCGCCCGGCACCGTGGGGGAGCTGTGGGCCAGGGGTCCGTACACCCTGCGCGGCTACTACCGCGCGGCCCGCCACAACGCGGGCGCCTTCTCGCCCGATGGCTTCTTCCGCACCGGCGACCTGGTGCGCCGGCTGCCCAGCGGCCATCTCGTCGTCGAGGGCCGGGCCAAGGACGTCGTCAACCGGGGCGGTGAGAACGTCTCCGCCACCGAACTGGAGGAGCACCTCCTCACCCATCCGGCCCTCTCCCAGGCCGCGGTCGTCGCCCTGCCCGACGAGAGCCTCGGCGAACTGGTCTGCGCCGTGGTCACCCTCGCCCCCGGTGCCGCCCGGCCCAGGCTCAAGGAGCTGCGCGCCCATCTCGCCGGGTGCGGCCTCGCCGACTTCATGCACCCCGACCGGCTGGAGGTGCTCGACACCCTCCCGCTCACCGCGGTCGGCAAGATCAGCAAACGCGACCTGGTGACCCGGCTCACCGAGGGCTCCGGCTGAGTGCCGCCCTCGCCCCACCGATCTGACCGAACCATGCCAATGGAAGGCGAACCCCCCGTGACAACTGACGGTGCCCGGACGGAACGAGGAGCGGCTGAGCGCAGGCGGGAACTGCTGCGCCTCGCCAAGGAGCGCGAGAACCTCGGCGCCGACCCCGCCCCCCTGTCCGCGCCCGCCGCCGCGGACCGCCAGGACCTGCCGCTCTCCGCGGGCCAGCGGCGCATGTGGTCGATCCAGCAACTGCACCCCGAGAGCGTCGCCTACAACGTGCTGATCGCCCTCGACCTCACGGGACCGCTGGACGGCGCGGTCCTGGGCCGGGCCCTCGCCCGGCTCACCGCCCGCCACGACATCCTGCGCACCACCTACCGCACCGGCCCCGACGACACCCCCGTCCAGCGGGTCGAGGCCGGCCTCGCCGTGCCCTTCGACCGGGTGGACCTCAGCCATCTGCCGGGCCCCGCCGCCGCCGAGCGCACCGCGGCGGAGGCCAGGGCCGCGGCCGGCCATGTCTTCGACCTCAGCGCCGAGGCCCCGCTGCTGCTGCGGCTCATCCACACCGGCGCGGACACCCACACCCTGGTCCTCGTCGCCCACCACATCGCCTGGGACGACAGCACGTCCGCCGTCTTCTTCGGCGAGCTGATGGAGGAGTACCTCGGACTCATCGGCGGTACGCCGCCCCCGCGCGGCCCGGCCCTCCAGTTCGCCGAAGCCGCCGCCCCGGACCGGCCCGCGGACCCCCGGCCCGAGGGACTGGCGTACTGGCGCGAACGGCTGGCCGCCCCGCCGCCCCCCGTCGACCTGCCCCGGCTCGGCGGCGGCTCCGGTGGCACCGGGCGCCCCGGGGACGACCAGGCGCACCGGCTGCTGCCGGGCACCGGCCGCCGCGTCCGGGAGTTCGCCCGCCGCGAGGGCGCGTCCCCGTTCATGGTGCTCCTCGCCGCGGTCAACGCCCTGGTCCACCGCTACACCGGCGCCCAGGACTTCCTGGTGGGCGCGCCCGTCGTCAACCGGGACTTCCCCCGCGCCGATGAGGTCGTCGGCTACCTCGGCAACACCCTCGCGCTCCGCGCGGACGTCCGCCCCGGGGACAGCTTCACCGAACTGGTCGCCAAGGCCCGGGCCCGCTGTGTCGAGGCGTACGAGCACCAGGACATCGAGCTGGACCATGTCGCCCGGGAGGCCGACCCGCAGCGTCTGCGGGGCGACCAGGGCCTGTTCAACCTGGTCCTCTCGCTGCGCAGCACCGTGCTCGCCCCCTTCACGGCCGCCGGTCTCACCGCGACCCGCCGCCACCTCTACAACGGCAGCGCCCGCTTCGATCTGACGCTGGCCGCCGAGTTCGACGGCGACGAGGTGGGCGTCGAGGCCAACCACTGGGCCGACGACGGCGCCGCCGCCATGGCCCGGCAGCTCCTGCGCCATCTCGACACCCTCCTCGACGCGGCCCTGGAGCGGCCCGACGCCCCCATCGGCTCCCTGGAACTGCTCACCGCCGGCGAGCGGGCGCGGATCACCGCCGCCGCGGCCGGTCCCACCCCCGAGCTGCCCGGCACGCTGCTGCCCGCGCTCTTCGAGGCCCAGGCGCGGCGCACCCCCGAGGCCACCGCCCTGCTCTCCCCGGCCGGTTCGCTCACCTACGCCGAACTCAACGCCCGCGCCAACCGGCTCGCCCGCGAGCTGGCCGGCCGGGGCATCGGCCCCGAGGACCTGGTGGCCCTCTCGGTGCCCCGCTCCCACGACACCGTCGTCGCGGCGCTCGCCGTGCTCAAGTCCGGCGCCGCCTATGTGCCCGTCGACCCCGACTACCCGCCGGACCGGGTCCGCTTCATGCTCACCGACCCCGCGCCCGCGCTGCTGCTGACCACGGCCGGCGCCGCCGCCGGGCTGCCCGGGGACGCGGGCCCCGAGCGGCTGCTCCTGGACGCCCCCGGGACCGCCGCCCGGCTCGCCGCTCACGGCGGGGAGGACCTCACCGACGCCGACCGGACCGCCCCGCTCCACCCGGACCACCCGGCGTATGTCATCTACACCTCCGGCTCCACCGGCACCCCCAAGGGCGTGGTCGTCGCGCACCGCGCGCTCGCCGCCCATCTGGACTGGGCCGTACGGCTCTTCAAGGGCCTCGCCGGGCACACCCTGATGCACTCCTCGGTCTCCTTCGACTTCTCCGTGACACCGATGTACGGGCCGCTGCTCCAGGGCGGTGTGCTCGAACTCTGCGAGGACACCCTCGACGCCCTGGCCTCCGCCGCCGGCCGGGCCAGCTTTCTCAAGATCACCCCCAGCCATCTCCCGCTGCTGCCCGCCGTACGGCTCGCCGAGGCGGGGGAGCGCACCCTCGTGATCGCCGGTGAGGCGCTGCGCGGCGAGGCCCTCGCCGAATGGCGGCCCCCGGCCGGCGGCACCACCGAGGTGATCAACGAGTACGGTCCGACGGAGACCACGGTCGGCTGCCTCCTGCACAGCCTCGGCACGGGCGACGGCACCCCGCCGGGCCCCGTCCCCGTGGGCCGCCCGGTGCCCCACACCACCTGCCATGTGCTCGACACCTCCCTCGCGCCCGTCCCCGACGGGGTCACCGGCGAGCTGTACATCGGCGGAACCCAGCTCGCCCGCGGCTATCTCGGCCGCCCCGGCCTCACCGCCGCCCGCTTCGTCGCCGATCCGTTCGGCGCGCCCGGCACCCGGCTCTACCGCACCGGGGACCTGGTCCGCCGCCGCACGGACGGCACCCTGGACTTCGTCGGCCGCGGCGACGACCAGGTGAAGGTCCGCGGCTTCCGGGTCGAGCTGGGCGAGGTCGAGGCCGCCGTCGCCGCCTTCCCCGGCGTCACCGCCGCAGCCGTGACCACCCACCACGACGGCCCCGGCGGCACCTATCTCGCCGCCTACGCCGTTCCCGCCGGACCCGGCGCCGTCGACGAGACCGCACTCCGCGGCCATCTGGCCGCCCGCCTCCCCGAACACGCCGTCCCCGCCGCCGTCGTCCTGCTCGACGCGCTGCCGCTCTCCCCGTCCGGCAAGACCGACCGCCGGGCCCTGCCCGCTCCCTCCTTCACCGCCACCGCGCCCGCCCGGGAGCCGCGCACCGACGCCGAGCGGACCCTGTGCGAACTCTTCGCCGGGCTGCTGGGCATCGAGTCCGTCGGGGTGGACGACTCGTTCTTCGAACTCGGCGGGGACAGCATCGTCGCCATCTCCCTCGTCAGCCGCGCCCGCGCGGCGGGCCTGCGGATATCGCCCGGCGACGTCTTCACCCACCGCACCCCCGCCGCGCTGGCCGCCGCCACCGCCGCGCCCGAGGAAGCGGCGGCCCCCGCCGACGACGGCACCGGCACCGTCGTGCCCACGCCCGTCATGCGGGCCTTCGCCGCCCGCCCCGGCGGCCTGCTGCCCCGGCACCACATGTCCGCGCTGCTCGACGTGCCCGGCGAGCTGGACACCGAGGCGCTGACCACCCTGCTCCAGGCCCTCATCGACCACCACGGCGCTCTGCGCTCCCGGCTCGAACCGGGACCGCAGCTGGCCGTGCCCGCTCCCGGAGCCGTGTCCGCCGCGACCCTGCTGCACCGCGTCGACACCACCGGGACCACCGGCCCCGGACTCGCCGATCTGATCGCGGCCGAGCACGCCGCGGCCCTCGCCCGGCTCGACCCCCGGGCCGGGGCCATGGCCCAGGCGGTCTGGTTCGACGGCGGCCCGGACGGCGGCAGGCTCGCCCTGCTCGTCCACCACCTCGCCGTGGACGGCGTCTCCTGGCGGATCGTCACCGAGGACCTCGCCACCGCCTGGCAGCAGCTCCGCGCCGGCGAACCGGTCCGGCTGCCGGAGGTCCGCACCTCCCTGCGCCAGTGGACCAGCGCCCTGGTCGACGCGGCGAACCAGCCCGGGCGCACCGCCCAGCTCGACATCTGGCGGGAGGTCCTGGACGGCCCCGACCCGGTTCTCGGCACCCGCAGGCCCGACCCCGAGCACGATCTGTGGTCCACCATGGACACCGTCACCGTCACCGTGCCCCCCGCGACCACCACCGCGCTGCTGACCACCGTCCCCGCCGCCTACTCCGCCGGCGTGGAGGACATCCTGCTCACCGCGCTCGGCCTCGCCGTCACCGCCTGGCGCCGCGACCAGGGCACCGACGAGCCCACCACCCTGGTCACCCTGGAGGGCCACGGCCGCGAGGAGAGCGTGCTGCCCGGCGCGGACCTCACCCGCACCGTCGGCTGGTTCACCAGCCAGTACCCGGTCCGCCTCGATGTCGCCGGGCTCGACCTCGACGACGCGCTGGCCGGCGGCCCCGCCGCCGGGGACGCCGTCAAACGCGTCAAGGAACATCTGCGCCAACTCCCGGACCGGGGACTGGGGTACGGACTGCTCCGCCGGCTCAACACCGCCACCGCGGCCACCCTCGGCGCCTTCCCCGAACCACAGATCGGCTTCAACTACCTCGGCCGCTTCGGCACCACCGACGGGGAGAGCCGCCGGGACTGGACGATCGGCTCCGGCGGCCTCACCGCCGCCTCCGACCCCCGGATGCCCGCACCCTCCGCCGTCGTCGTCAACGCCCTGACCGAGGACACCCCCGAAGGCCCCCGGCTCACCGCCCACTGGACCTTCCCCGAGGGCGTGCTCGGCGCCGTCGGCGTCACCGCGCTCGCCGATCGCTGGCTCGCCGCCCTGACCGCCCTCACCACCCACACCGAGCGCCCCGACGCGGGCGGTCTGACCCCCTCGGACCTCTCCCTGGTCTCCCTCGACCAGGCCCAGCTCAACGCCCTGGAATCGAGGTGGCGCACCGCATGAGCACCCGCTCCCCGATCGAGGACGTCCTGCCCCTGACCCCCCTCCAGGAGGGTCTGCTCTTCCACTCCGTCTACGACGAGACCTCCCTGGACGTCTATGTCGCCCAGCTCGTCGTCGATCTGACCGGCCCGCTGGAGCCCGCCCGGCTGCGCCGCGCCGCCGAGGCCCTGGTCCGCCGGCACACCTGTCTGCGCGCCGGCTTCATCCGCGACACCGGCTCCCCGGTGCAGGTGGTCCTCCGCGAGGTCACCGTCCCCTGGCGGCAGACCGATCTGTCACCGCTCGACGAGAGCGCCAGGGACGCCGAGCTGACCCGGCTCGTGGAGGCCGACCGGGTCCGCCGCTTCGACCTGGAACAGCCACCGCTGATCCGCTTCCTGGTCGTCACCACCGGCCCCGGCCGGCACCGCCTGGTGATGACCAACCACCACATCGCCCTGGACGGCTGGTCCACCCCGCTGCTGATGCGCGACCTCTTCGCGCTGTACGCCGCCGACGGCGACCCCGCCGCGCTCCCCGCGGCCAAGCCCCACCGGGACTTCCTCGCCCACCTCGCCGGGCGGGACCGCGAAGCGGCGCTGGCGGCCTGGCGCACCGCCCTGGACGGCGTCCACGAACCCACCCTGCTCGCCCCCGCGGGCCGGCCCGACCGCCCCCAGCTGCCCGAGGAGGTCGGCGCACGGCTGCCCCAGCACCTCACCGAGCGGCTCACCGCGCTGGCCCGCGCCCACGGCGTCACCCTCAACACCGTCGTCCAGACCGCCTGGGGTCTGCTCCTCAGCAGGCTCACCGGCCGCCGGGACGTGGTCTTCGGCGCCACCGTCTCCGGCCGGTCGCCCCTGCTCCCCGGCGTCGAGACCATCGTCGGCCTGCTGATCAACACCCTTCCGGTACGGGTCCGCACCGACCCCGCCGAGACCGTCGCCGAACTGCTCGTCCGCGTCCAGGCCGAACAGGCCGCCCTCATGGACCACCAGCACCTGGGCCTCGCCGACATCCAGCGGATCACCGGCACCGGGGAACTCTTCGACACCCTCACCGTCTTCGAGTCCTTCCCCTTCGACGCCGACGCCATCACCGCCGCACAGCGGGGCGCCGGACTCACCGCCGCCTCCACCACCCGGCCCATCGCCACCCACTACCCCCTCACCCTCATGGTGGAGCCCGGTCCGGGCGGCACCGGTCTCCTCCTCAAGCACCGGCCCGACACCTTCGACCGGGCCGCTGCCGAGACCGTGCTGGACCGCTTCCAGCGCGTCCTCGTGGCCATCGCCGACGACCCCGGCGCCCGCTGCTCCCGGCTGGACGTGCTCAGCCCCGGCGAGCGCCGCGAACTGCTGAGGCCGGCCGCCGAAGCCCCGGCGCCACCGCCCGGCGCCACCCTGCCCGCGCTCTTCGAGGAGCGGGCCGCCGGCGCCCCCGGGCGCGTCGCCGTCGTCGACGGCGAGGAGCGGCTCACCTACGGCGAACTCAACTCCCGGGCCAACCGGCTCGCCCACCGGCTGATCGCGCTCGGTGCCGGCCCCGAACACCTGGTGGCCCTCGCCCTGCCCCGCTCGGCCGAGCTCGTCGTCGCCGTCCTCGCGGTCCTCAAGACCGGCGCGGGCTACCTTCCCGTCGACCCGGACTACCCGGCCGACCGGATCAGGCTGCTGCTCACCGACGCGGCCCCCACCGCCCTGCTGACCGTGCGCGGCACCCTCACCGACACCACCCTGCCCGCTCTGCCCACCCTGCGCCTCGACGACCCCGGCACCCTCGCCGACCTCGGCCGCCGCCCGGACACCGATCCGGACGACGCCGCGCGCCGGGCCCCGCTGGACCCCCGGCACCCCGCGTACGCCATCTACACCTCCGGCTCCACCGGCACCCCCAAGGGCGTCCTGATCCCGCACGCCAACGTCGTCCGCCTCTTCGCCGCCACCGCGCCGCTGATCGAACCCGGCCCCGACGACGTGTGGACGCTCTTCCACTCGTACGCCTTCGACTTCTCCGTCTGGGAACTCTGGGGCGCCCTGCTCCACGGCGGCCGGCTCGTCATCGTGCCCACCGCCGTCAGCCGCTCGCCCGAGGACTTCCTCACCCTGCTCGACGAGAGGGGGGTGACCGTGCTCAACCAGACGCCCTCCGCGTTCCACCAGCTCACCGCGGCCGTGACGGAGCGCGGCACCCCCACCGCCGGTCTGCGCGCCGTCATCTTCGGCGGCGAGGCCCTCCAGCCCCCGCGCCTCGCCGACTGGTACGCCGCCCACCCCTCCGGCGGCCCGCGCCTGATCAACATGTACGGCATCACCGAGACCACCGTCCACGCCACCCACCAGCCCCTGCACGCCGGGATGACGGACACCGCCGCGAGCCCCATCGGACACGCCCTGCCGGGCCTCGGCCTCCATCTGCTCACCCCGGACCTGGACCTGGCACCGCCCGGTGTCATCGGTGAGGTGTACGTCGGCGGGGGCCAGCTCGCCCGGGGCTATCTGGGCCTGCCCGGGCTGACCGCCGGCCGCTTCGTCGCCAGCCCCTTCGCCCCCGGCGAGCGGCTCTACCGCACCGGCGACCTGGCCCGCCGCGCCGCCGACGGCACCCTGGAGTTCGCCGGCCGCGCCGACGACCAGGTCAAGATCCGGGGCTTCCGGATCGAGCCCGGCGAGGTCGAGGCCGCCGTCGCGACCCACCCGGGGGTCTCCCGCTGTGTGGTCGTCGCCCGCCGGGACGGCCCCGGCGGAACCCGGCTGACGGCCTACGCGGCCACCGCCGCCGGCCCCGCGCCCACCCCCGCCGAACTGCGCGCCCACACCGAGAAGGTGCTGCCCCCGCACATGGTGCCGGCCTCCTTCACCGTGCTCGACACCCTCCCGCTCACCCCCCACGGCAAGGTCGACACCCGGGCCCTGCCCGCCCCCGACACCAGCGGCACCACCACCGCGAGGCAGCCCTCCGGCCCCGCCGAGACCACCCTGTGCGAGCTGTTCGCCCACGTGCTCCACCTGGACCGGGCCGGGCCCGATGACTCGTTCTTCGAACTCGGCGGAGACAGCATCCTCGCCATCGGACTGGTCTCCCGCTCCCGCGCCGCCGGACTGCCCCTGACCCCCAGGGACGTCTTCACCCACCGCACGCCGGCCGCCCTGGCCCGCGCCGCCGGCCGGGCCGCGCCCGCCGCCCCCGCCGAGGCCGACGACGGCACCGGCGAGGTCGGCCCCACACCCATCACCGCCTGGCTCGGCGCCCTCGGCGGCCCGGCGGCCGGACTCTCCCAGTCCGCCACCGTGCCCGTCCCGGCCGGCACCACCGAAGAGCACCTCACCACCGCCCTCCAGACGCTCATCGACCACCACGACGCCCTCCGGCTGCGCACCGAACGCACCGCACCCGACTCCTGGACCCTGCGCGTCCAGCCCCCGGGCGCCGTGCCCGCGGGCCCCCGGCTGCACCGGGTGGAGTGCGCCGGACTCGGCGGCGCCGAGCTGGCCGGGACCGTCCGTGCCCGCGCCGAGGCCGCCCGCGCCCGGCTCGCACCCGACAACGGCGACCTGCTGCGGGCCGAGTGGCTCGACGCCGGACCCGGCCGCCCCGGAACGCTGCTGCTGGTCCTGCACCACCTCGCCGTCGACGGCGTCTCCTGGCGCATCCTGCTGCCGGACCTCGCCACCGCCCTCACCGCCGCCGCCGCGGGCACCCCGCCCGGGCTGCCCGCCGCCACCACCTCGCCGCGCCGCTGGGCCCAACTCCTCGGCGAGGAGGCACGGAACCCCCGCAGAACCGCCGAACTCCCGCTGTGGACCGAGATCCTCACCGACCCCGGCCCCCTCCTCGCCGGGCGCCGGCCCGACCCCGAGCGCGACACCCAGGGCACCGCGGGCCGCCTCGAACTCCGGCTGCCCGCACACCTCACCGAACCCCTGCTCGGACGCGTCCCCGCCCTCTTCCACGCCGGAGTGCAGGACATCCTGCTCACCGCGCTGACCCTCGCCCTCGCCCAGTGGCCCGAGGGCGGCAGCCCCGCCGTCGTCGAGGTCGAGAGCCACGGCCGGCACGAACACCTCTTCCCCGGCACCGACCTCTCCCGCACCGTCGGCTGGTTCACCGCCGTCCACCCGGTCCGGCTCGCCACCGACCCGCTCACCCCCGCCCGGCTCCGCGACGACGGCGCCGCCCTGGGCCGCGCGGTCAAGGAGGTCAAGGAGCAGCTGCGGGCCGTCCCCGACGCCGGAATCGGCTACGGACTGCTGCGCCGGCTCAACCCCGACACCGCGCGGGCCCTGGCCGCCCTCCCCGCGCCGCTGGTGGGCTTCAACTACCTCGGCCGCTTCACCGCCCCCGCCGGCGACGCGCCGGCCGCCGGGGGACCGGTGGGCAGCGGCGCCGACCCGGCGATGCCGCTCGGCCACGCCATCGAGGTCAACGCCGCCACCTGGGACACCCCCGAGGGACCCCGCCTCACCGCCCGCTGGACCTGGGCCCCCACCCTCCTCACCGAGGACCGCGCCCACGCGCTGGCCACCGCCTGGTTCACCGCCCTGGAGGCCCTCGCGTCCACCGAGGACCTGGCGGGCGCCGGCGGACGCACCCCGTCGGACCTGCCCCTGACGGGGCTCTCCCAGGACGACATCGACGACCTGGAAGCCGAGTTCGACGACACCGTGACCGACAGCGACAGGATGCCGTCATGACCCAGCAGTCCCGCATCGAGGACGTCCTGCCCCTGACGCCCCTCCAGGAGGGCATGCTCTTCCACACCCAGCTCGACGACGGGCAGGGGCCCGATGTCTACACCGTGCGACTGGGCATCGACCTCACCGGACCGGCCGACCCCGCGGCCCTGCGGCGCGCCGGACAGGCGCTGCTGGACCGGCACCCCAACCTCAGGTCCGCCTTCCGCACCAGCAAACAGGGCCGCCCGATGGCCGTCGTGCTCCGCCGGGTCGCGCTCCCCTGGACCGAGCACGACCTCGCCGCACTCGACGAGGGGCCGCGCCGCGCCGCCCTCGCCGAACTCGCCGAGCGCGAACGCGCCCGCCGCTTCGACGTCCGCACCCCGCCCCTGCTGCGCATGGCGCTCATCCGCCTCGGCGCGGACCGCTTCCGTCTCACCCTCACCTTCCACCACGTCCTGCTCGACGGCTGGTCCTCCCCGCTGGTCCTGCGGGAACTGCTGGCGCTGTACGCGGGCGGCCCGGACGCCGCCGCGCTGCCCCCCGTCACCCCCTACCGCGACTATCTGGCCTGGCTCGCCGAGCAGGACCGCGACGCCACCGCCGCCGTCTGGGACCGGGCGCTCGACGGGCTCGACGGACCCACCCTGCTGGCCGGCCCCGCGCCCGCCCGCACCCCCGCGCTGCCCCGGCGGGTCGACCTCACCACCCCGCCGGAGCTGGCCGCGGCCCTGCACACCCTCACCCGGAGCCGGGGACTGACCACCGCCACCCTCGTCCAGGCGGCCTGGGGCCTGCTGCTCGCCCGCCGCACCGGCCGCACCGATGTCGTCCTCGGCACCGCCGTCTCCGGCCGCCCCCCGGAGATCCCCGGGGTGGAGACCATGGTCGGCCTCTTCATCAACACCGTTCCGGTACGGGTCCGGCTGGACCCCGCCGAACCCCTCGGCGCCCTCCTCGAACGCCTCCAGGCCGAGCAGTCCCGGCTCCTCGGCCACCAGTACCCCGGCCTCGCCGAGATCCAGCGCTCGGCCCCGTCGGCGGGCGGCGGCGAACTCTTCGACACCCTCGCCATCGTCGAGAACTACCCGCCGCCCACCACCCGCGAGCCGGTGGCCGGACTCCGGGTCACCGGCCTCGACGGCGAGGACGCCACCCACTACCCGCTCACCCTCACCGCGGTCCCCGACCCCGCCACCCCCGGCGGGCTCGCCCTCACCCTCGACTACCGGCCGGACACCTTCGAGCGCGCGGACGTCCTCCTCATCGGCGAGCAACTGCTCCGCGTCCTCGGCCACCTCGCCGCCGACCCCGGCCTGCCCACCGCCCGCTGCGAGGCCCTCGCCCCCGCCGAGCTGACCCGAGCCCTGGAGAGCTGGCGCGGTGAGAGCGCCCCGCTGCCCGAACAGACCCTGCCGGAGCTGTTCCGGGCCCGGGTGGCCGCCGACCCCGGCGCCGAGGCCCTGGTGCACGAAGGGCAGAGCCTCAGCTACGCGCGGCTCAACGCCCGCGCCAACCGGCTCGCCCGGCTGCTGACCGCGGCGGGCGCCGGCCCCGAGGACCTCGTCGCCGTCGCCCTGCCCCGCTCGCCCGAACTGGTCGTGGCGCTCCTCGCCGTCCACAAGGCCGGAGCCGGCTACCTGCCCATCGACCCCGGCTACCCCGCCGAGCGCGTCACCCTCATGCTCGACGACGCCCGGCCCGCCCTGCTGCTCACCCCGCCCGGGGTGCCGCACCCGGCGCCGGACACCGGCACACCGCAGCTCACCGTCGGACCCGACACCGGCGCGGAGCACCCGGACCACGACCTGGAGCCCGGGGAGCGCACCGCCCCGCTGCGCCTCCAGCACCCCGCGTACACCATCTACACCTCCGGCTCCACCGGCCGTCCCAAGGGCGTCACCGTCCCGCACACCGCGATCGTCAACCGGCTGCGGTGGACCCAGCGGGCCTACCCCCTGCGCCCCGGCGACCGGGTGCTCCAGAAGACCTCCGCGAGCTTCGACGTCTCGGTCTGGGAGTTCTTCTGGCCGCTGATCACCGGCGCCACCCTGGTCCTCGCCCGCCCCGAGGGCCACAAGGACCCCGCCTATCTCGCGGCCCTCATCCGGGACGAGCACATCACCACCGTGCACTTCGTCCCCTCGATGCTCGACGCCTTCCTCCAGGAGCCGGCCGCGGCCGGCTGCCGCGGGCTGCTGCGCACCCTGCTGTGCAGCGGGGAGGCACTGCGCCGGGAGACCGCCGACCGCTGCCACCGGCTGCTCGGCATCAGCCCCGACAACCTCTACGGGCCCACCGAGGCGGCCGTGGACGTCACCGCCCACGCGCACCGGCCCGACGCGCCGCCCGCGCCGACCGTCCCGATCGGCCGCCCGGTGCACAACACCCGGGTGTACGTCCTCGATCCGGCGCTGCGCCCGGTCCCGCCCGGCGTCACCGGCGAACTCCACCTGGCCGGGCCCCAGCTGGCGCGCGGCTACCTCGGCCGGCCCGGCGCCACCGCCGAACGGTTCTGCGCCGACCCCTACGGCCCTCCCGGCGAGCGCATGTACCGCACCGGGGACCTGGTGCGCTCCGACGCCGACGGCGTCCTGGAGTTCATCGGCCGCACCGACGACCAGGTCAAGATCCGGGGCTTCCGGGTCGAGCCGGGCGAGGCCGAAGCCGCCCTCACCGGCTTCCCCGGCACCGCCCGGGTCTGTGTCGTCGCCCGCGAGGACCGCCCCGGCGACCTCCGCCTGGTGGCCTACGCCGTACCCGCCGAGGGGGCCGGAACCCCCGACCTCGAAGCGCTGCGCGCCCACGCCGCCCGCACCCTGCCCGAGCACCTGGTGCCCGCCGACTACGTCCGGCTCGACACCCTTCCGCTCACCCCCAGCGGCAAACTGGACCGCCGCGCCCTGCCCGCCCCCGGGCGGACCACCGGCGCCGGGGGACGGGCCCCGGCCACCCTCCGCGAGAAGCAGCTGTGCGCGCTCTTCGCCGATGTCCTCGGCCTGCCCGCGACCGGCCCCGACGACCACTTCTTCCACCTCGGCGGCCACTCGCTGCTCGCCACCCGGCTCGTCAGCCGCATCCGCGGCGAACTGGACACCGACGTACCCCTGCGGGCCGTCTTCGACGCCCCCACCCCGGCCCGGCTCGCCCTCCTCCTCGACGGCGGCGCCACCGCCCGGCCGGCCCTCGCACCCGCCGTACGGCCCCCGGCGATACCGCTCTCCTTCGCCCAGCGCCGGCTCTGGTTCCTGGACCGCCTCGACCCGGACGGCACCACCTACAACATCCCCTGGGCCTGGCGGCTGTCCGGACCCGTCGACCCCGGCGCCCTCCACGCGGCCCTCGGCGATCTGACCGGCCGCCACGAGGCCCTGCGCACCGTCCTCCCCGACGACGACGGCGTCCCGCGCCAGCACGTACTGGCCCCCGAGGAGGCCCGCCCCCCGCTGCACACCGAGTCCCTCGCCCCCCGGGACCTTGCCGCACGCCTCGCCGAGGTCGCCGCCCACCGCTTCGCCCTGGACCGGGAGATCCCCTTCCGGGCCCATCTGCTCACCATGGGCCCCGCCGACCACCTCCTGATGCTGCTGGTGCACCACATCGCCGCCGACGGGGCCTCGCGCGGCCCCCTCCTGCGCGACCTGGACACCGCCTACGCGGCCCGCCGCGAGGGCCGCGAGCCCTCCTGGGCGCCGCTGCCCGTCCAGTACGCCGACCACACCCTGTGGCAGCGCGAACTCCTCGGCGACGAGGACGACCCGCGGAGCACGGGCCGCCGCCAGGAGGCGTTCTGGACCTCCGCCCTGGCCGGTCTCCCCGAGGAACTGCCCCTCCCCGCCGACCGCCCCCGGCCCGCCACCGCGAGCCACCGGGCCGACACCGTCCCCTTCACCGTGCCGCCGCGGCTGCACCGCGCCCTGCGCGACCTCGCCGACCAGTGCGACGCCAGTGTGTTCATGGTCCTCCAGGCCGCCCTGGCCGCCCTGCTGACCCGGCTCGGCGCCGGCCACGACATCCCCCTCGGCACCCCCGTCGCGGGCCGTGCCGACGAGGCTCTCGACGGCCTGGTGGGCTCCTTCACCAACACCCTCGTGCTGCGCGCCGACACCTCGGGGAACCCGGGCTTCCTGGATCTGCTGCGCCGGGTCCGGGACACCGACCTCGCGGCCTACGCCCACCAGGAGCTGCCCTTCGAACGCCTGGTTGACCTGCTCAACCCGGTCCGCTCGCTCTCCCGCCACCCGCTCTTCCAGGTGATGGTGGCCCACCAGGTCGTGCCGGCGCCGGGCACTCGTCTGCTGGGGGTGCCCGCCGCCCAGCACGACACCGGGCTGCGCACCGCCAAGTTCGACCTCGCCCTCGATCTCACCGAGCGGCCGGGCGAGGACGGCATCAGCGGCCGGCTCGACTACCGGCTCGACCTCTTCGACCCGCCGACCGCCCGGGCCCTGGCCGAACGCCTGGTCCGGGTCCTCGAAGCGGTCGCCGCCGAACCGGACCGTCCGATCGGCGCGATCGAGGTGCTCTCCCCGGACGAGCGGACCAATATCCTCGGCCCCTGGAGCGGCTCCCCCTCCTCCCAGGCCCCCATCACCCTGGTGGACGCCTTCGAGGAGCAGGCCGGGCTGCGGCCCGACGCGGTGGCGGTGGTCCTGGAGACGGAACAGGTCACCTACCGGGAGCTGGACGAGCGCGCCAACCGGCTGGCCCGGCTGCTGCTGTCCCGGGGAGCCGGACCCGAGCGGCTGGTCGCCCTCGCGCTGCCCCGCTCGATCGACACCGTCGTGGCGCAGCTCGCCGTGGTCAAGACCGGCGGTGCCTATCTGCCGCTCGACATCGACTACCCGGCCGAGCGGATCGCCCTGATGCTCGACGACGCCGCGCCGGTGATCGTGGTGACCGTCGCCGCGCTCACCGGGGGACCGGCCGCCGCCCGACCGGAGGCGGTGGCCGTGGTGCTCGACGACCCGGCGACCGCCGCCCGCGCCGCCGCGCTGAGCGCCGGCCCGGTCACCGACGAGGAACGCGGCGGGGCCGTGACCCCGGACCACGCCGCCTACCTCGTCTACACCTCGGGCTCGACGGGCCGGCCCAAGGGGGTGCTGCTCACTCACTCCGGAGTCGCCGGGCTGATCGCCACCCAGCGGGAGCGGTTCGGCGTGGGCCCCGACAGCCGCATCCTGGCCTTCGCCTCACCCGCCTTCGATGTGGCGTTCTGGGAACTCTGCCTGGCGCTCTGCTCCGGCGGCCGGCTGATCGTCGTACCCTCCGAGCGGCGGGTGGCCGGACCGGAGCTGACCGAGTACGCCCTCGACCACGGAGCGACCGTCTTGATCCTGCCCCCCGCGCTGCTGGAGGCCCTGCCGCCCGAGTGCGAACTGCCCGAGGACTCCGTGCTGCTGGCCGGCACCGAACGGGTCTCCCCCCAGCTGGTGACCCGCTGGGGCGCCAACCGGCGGCTGTTCAACGCCTACGGGCCCACCGAGGCGACCGTCAACTCCACCCTCGGCGCCTGCGATCCGCAGGAGTACGCGGACACCGCGCCGGGCTCCGTGCCCATCGGCATCCCCGACCCGGGGACCCGTGCCCATGTCCTCGACGCCGCCCTGCGCCCGGTGCCGCCCTCGGTCCCCGGTGAGCTGTACCTGGGCGGCGGCGGACTCGCCCGGGGATATCTCGGCCGCCCCGGCCTGACGGCGGAACGGTTCGTGGCCGACCCCTTCGGACCGGCGGGCAGCAGGCTCTACCGCACCGGCGATGTCGTGCGCCGGCGGCCCGACGGCCGGATCGACTTCATCGGACGCAGCGACGACCAGGTGAAGATCCGGGGCTTCCGGATCGAACTCGGCGAGGTGGAGGCCGCCCTGACGGCGCAGCCGGAGGTGGTGTCGGCCGCCGCCGCGGTCCGCGACGACCTCCCCGGCGGACGCCGTCTGGTGGCGTACGCCGTCCCCGCGCCGGGCCGGACCCCCGACCCCGAGGAACTGCGCGCCGCGCTGGCCGGCGTGCTGCCCGGGGCCATGGTCCCGTCCGCCGTGATGCTCCTCGACGCGCTGCCGGTCACCGGCAGCGGCAAGCTGAACCGTGCCGCGCTGCCCGCGCCCGACCGGCTCGGCCCCGCCGAGGGGGAGCGGCCCACCGACCCGGTCCAGAAGACGCTGGCGGATGCCTTCGCCGAACTGCTCGGCCTGCCCGGGGTGGGGGTCCACGAGGACTTCTTCGCCATCGGCGGGCACTCGCTGCTCGTCCCGCGGCTCCTGGCCCGGGTCCGCTCCGAGCTGGGGGCGAGGATCGCGACCAGGACCTTCTTCGACGCGCCCACCGTCGCCGCCCTGGCCGCGCAGGTCACCGCGGCGACCGGTGGGGCCGGCGCGCCCGGCGGCGCGGACGCGCCCGACCCGGCGGCCCAGCTCCGGCTGGACGCCCGGCTGGACCCGGCGCTGCGCGCCCTGCCCGGCCCCGCGCACCCCGCCGACCGCCCGGCGGAGATCCTGCTGACCGGGGCCACCGGCTTCGTCGGCACGTTTCTGCTGGAGACGCTGCTCTCCGTCACCGGGGCCCGGGTGCACTGCCTGGTCCGCGCCGCCGACGAGACGGCGGCCGGCGCCCGGCTGCGGGAGACCAGGGACCGCTACGGCCTGCCGGAGCTGCCGCCCGGCCGGGTGACGGCGGTCCCCGGCGATCTGGGCCGGCCCGGGCTCGGACTGGACCCGGCGACCTATGCGGCGCTCGCCGGGCGGATCGACACCGTCTTCCACAACGGCGCCTCGATCAGTCTGCTGCGCGGGTATCCGGCCCTGCGGGCGGGCAATGTGCTGGGCACCGCGGAGATGGTGCGCTTCTCGCTCACCGGGCGCCTCAAGCGGCTCCACCACACCTCGACCCTGTCGGTGATCCCGCGCCTGGAGACGGGGCTCGCCCGCTGGCCCGAGGAGGCGGAGCTCCCGGAGATCGAGGGGCCGGGCAACGGGTATGTGCAGAGCAAGCGCGCGGCGGAGGCGCTGGTGGCGGCGGCCGGGCGGCTCGGTGTCCCGACGACCGTCCACCGGCTCGCCCGGGTGACCGGGCACAGCCGCACCGGCGCGTGGACCACCGAGGACTTCCTCGGCAGGCTGCTGGTCGGCTCGCTGCGGGTGGGGCTGCTGCCCAGCCACGGCCCGGCCGAACTGTGGACGCCGGTGGACCAGGTGGCCGAGGGGATGGTCCATCTGGCGCTGCGGCCCGAGTCGCGGGGGCAGGTCTTCCACCACGCGGACACACCGGCGGTCTCCATGGCCGACCTGGCCGAGTGGATGACCGCCTGCGGGCGGCCGGTGGGGCTGGCGGAACCGGCGCGGTGGGCGGACGCGCTGGCCGAGGACCCGGGGAACCCGGTGGGTCCGTTCCTGCCGCAGCTCCGCGGCCAGGCTCCCCGGCCGGCGGCTCCCTGGGTGCCCGAGCCCTTCCACACCGACCGTCTGCGGTCCGGGCTCGCGGGCTCGGGGCTGCCGCGCCCGCAGCCGGGGCCCGGGCTGCTGGCCCACTACCTCCGCTTCTTCGAGTCCCAGGGCCTGCTGCCCCCGCCGCCGTCCTAGCCACCCGAGCCCGGGCCGCCCGCACCCCGCGGGCCCCGGGGCCAATCACCGGTGTGCGGCCCCCCGGGGCGCCGGGTCGGTCCTCAATCGCCGGACGGGCTGGGAATGCCGCTGGGCGGGCCGCGAGTGCGGGCTCCCGGGGTGCCGGGTCGGTCCTCAGTCGCCGGACGGGCTGAAAATGTTGCTGGGCGGGTCGCGAGTGCGGGCTCCCGGGGTGCCGGGTCGGTCCTCAGTCGCCGGACGGGCTGAAAATGTTGCTGGGCGGGCCGCGAGTGCGGGTTCCCGTGGCCCGGGGTCGGTCCTCAGTCGCCGGACGGGCTGGGAATGTTGCTGGGCGGGCCGCGAGTGTGGGCTCCCGGGGTGCCGGGTCGGTCCTCAGTCGCCGGACGGGCTGGGAATGTTGCTGGGCGGGTCGCGAGTGCGGGCTCCCGGGGCCCCGGGTCCGTCCTCAGTCGCCGGACGGGCTGAAAATCAGCCCCTCCGGCGATTGAGGAGCGGGGGTTCGGGGGCTGGCCCCCGACGGGTGCCCGCGCGTCGCGGGGCCGGGCTCGGGAGCGGGCTCCGACGGGGTGCCCGGGCGTCGCGGGGTGGGGTTCGGGAGCGGGCTCCGACGGGGTGCCCGGGCGTCGCGGGGTGGGGTTCGGGAGCGGGCTCCGACGGGGTGCCCGCGCGTCGCGGGGCCGGCCGCACCCCCGGGCACCCCCAACTGCAACCCCACCCCCCACCCCCAACCCCGGCCTACTTCTTCAGCACCTTCGCGAGCAGCGGCACCAACCCCTCCACCGCGTACGGAATGCTCAGCACCGACGCGCTGGACAGCGCCAACCCCACCGACGGGTCGTCCGGAAAGACCAGCCGGTTCTCGCGCGCCGCCTTCATCGCGGCCACCTGCGGGTACTGCTTCAGGGTCTGCTTCAGCGGCAACTGCTGCTGGCTCAGCAGAATCACCACATCCGCCTCCGCGTCCCCGGTCTTCTCCGCCGACAGCTCGGCGAAGTACGTCTCCCGCCCCAGGCTCTCGACGTACGCCGACGGCTTCAGCCCGAGCGCCGTGGCCAACTGCATCCGGGTGTCCCCGGCCGTGTACACCCCGATCTTGCCGCCGAAGGCGAGCAGGATGGAGACGGTCTTCCCGGCGAACTCGGGGTGGCTCCTCGCCGTGGACTCCAGCAGCGCCTCGGTGTCCTTCACCAGCTTCTCCCCCTGCTCGGCGCGCCCCACGGCGGTCGCGATCAGCTTGGTGGAGTCCCGCCACGGCACCGCGTTGGGCGTGGCCCCCTTGGGCAGCCCCACGGTGGTGGTGATCCCCGTGAGGGTCGTGTACTCGGTCTGGTCGCCGCCGGACTGGACATTGACGATGAGGTCGGGGTTGAGCGAGGCCACCTGCTCGAAGTCGAACGGCGGCTTGAGGAAGGCGGGCGTCTTCCCGTCGAGGGGCTTCTCGGCCCACGCCCCGACCCCGCGCTTCATGGTCGGGATGAACTGCCACACGCCGACCGGGACGATGCCGAGGGCCAGCAGCACATCGTGGTCGGTGCGCCCCAGCGAGAGCACCCGCTCCGGCTTCTTGTCGATCTTCACCGTGCCGAACTTGTCCTCGACCGTGACGGGGAAGGCGCCGGAGCCCCCGGTGTCCTTGCCGGAGTCCCCGGTGGACCCCGTGTCCTTGGAGTCGTCCTTGCCGCAGGCGGCGAGGAGCGCGGACGAGCCGAGCACCGCGCCCAGCGAGAGCAGTCCGCGTCGGCTCAGCGAACGCCCGTGGTTGGTGGGTGTGTTCATGGTTCGGCCCTGTCTGTGAGGTGAGGAGTGGTGGGGCGGCGACCGCACCCTAGTCAGGCAAGGCTCACCTTGGCAAAGCGGCTCGATGTATTCCCTTTATGCCTGACAAGACATCAGGAAACAGTCGATGACGGTCTCTTGACTGCTCACGCTGCCGGGCGGGGCTGCCCCTTGAGGTCTCTACTTAGGTTAGGCTAACTTTGCTCGTGGCGGGTTGAGTTGGGCGGTGCCCGGAGCTCGGGACACCACCGCGACGCTCCGCGCCGTACGCCCCGCTTTCCGTTTCCCCGCAGGCGGGTCAAGGAAGACACCGCTGACGGATCGGTGACCGCACCGACGCGACAGGAGAACACGCTGATGGCTGGCTCGACGATCCCCTGGACCATCGAAGGAGACGGGGGGCTGGCCTCCGAGGCCATCCGCCAGGACCGAGCGAACCTCCGGGACCGGCTGTACGAGCACGGTGCCCTGCTTCTGCGGGGCTTCGACGTCGGCGGAGTGGACGGCTTCGAGGCCGTGGTGCGCGAGCTGTCCGGCGCACCGCTGACGTACACGGAACAGTCCTCGCCCCGTAGCGTCATCAAGGGCAAGGTCTACACATCGACGGAGTATCCCGCGCAGGCCGAGATACCGCTGCACAATGAGATGTCCTACCAGGCCAGCTGGCCCCTGGTGCTCTACTTCCACTGCGTCGAGCCGCCGCTGACCCTGGGCGCCACCCCGCTGGCCTCCACCCGCGCGGTGTACGACCTGATCGACCCCTCGGTGCGCGAGGAGTTCGTCCGGCGCAAGTGGATGGTGGTGCGCAACTACCGGGACGACATCGGACTCCGCTGGTGGCAGGCGTTCAACACCGAGAGCCGCGAGGAGGTCGAGCGGCTCTGCGCGGCCGGCGGCCTCGAGGCCGAGTGGATCGGCAGCTCCGGCCTGCGGACCCGCGCGGTCCGTGAACCGGTCCACACCCACCCCGTCACGGGCGAAACCGTCTGGTTCAACCACGTGGTGATCTTCCATGTGAGCAGCCTCCCCGCGCACACCCGCAGCGGACTGCTGGACATCTGCGGGGAGGACGGGCTGCCCAACAACACCTACTACGGCGACGGCGAGCCGATCCCGGACGAGGTCACCGACCATCTGCGCGACTGCTACCGCCAGGCGTCGGTCCGCTTCGACTACCACCGCGACGATCTGCTCGTGGTCGACAACATGCTGGTCTCCCACGGACGGGAGCCGTTCACCGGACCCCGCAAGATCGCCGTGGCGATGGGCGAGGCCTCCGACGCCTGAGCCGCGACCGGGTGACGGGACGCGGCCCGCGCCCCGTCACCCGGCGGTGAGCAGCACCGCGTGCAGGGTGCGCGGGCCGTGCACGCCCTCCACCCGGTCGAGTTCGATGTCACTGGTGGCCGAGGGGCCGGAGATCCAGGTCAGCGGGCGGGCCGGGTCGAGGAGCGGCAGGGCGTGCGGTACCGAGGCGACGACCTGCTCCGGGGCCCGCACGACACAGATGTGCAGATCCGGTACGAGGGTCAGGGCGCGCCGGCCCTGACCCGGGCCCGCGTCCAGGACGATCGTGCCGGTCTCGGCGATGGCGAGGGCGCAGCCGGTCACCACGGCGTCCACGGCGTCCAGCTCCACCGCCGTCAGAGGCCCGTCGTCGGAGCGCCGTACGGCCGTGGTGGCCGAGAGCCAGCCGGCCGGCAGCCCCGGCGGCACGGCGACACTCCGCGCTCCGTGCCCGGCCAGCAGCCGGCCGATCAGGGCGGGCAGTTCGCCGGCGGTGCCGCGGTGCACCACCGCCCGGTAGTCGGCGAGGTTCCCGTGCAGCAGGTCCAGCAGGACGCCGGGGTCGTCGGGGGTGTGGCTCGCGAGGTAGTCGCGGGCGGCCTCCGGGACGTCCGGCGCGCCGGCGACCGCCTCGCGCACCCGGCCCAGCACCCGGTCGCGGGACGAGGTCATGAGCGGTTCCTCCTCCACCAGTCACGGAACGGTTCCCCGGGCATCTCGGGCAGTCCCCGGCTCGCCGTCCACTGCCGGGCGCCCGGGCCGGGCAGCCGCCGGGGGTGGAGTGCGCGGGTCCGGGCCGCCAGCCGTTCGCCGAGCCCCAGCGCGCCGGGGTGGTCCAGCAGCCAGCCCGCCGCCCGGACCGCCGCCCGCTCCAGCCGGTGGCCGCCGCCGCCCCGCTCGGCGACCCGCTCCCGCAGATGCACCAGGACCTCGGGGATGTCGATGGCGACCGGGCACACCTCGTAACAGGCCCCGCAGAGCGAGGAGGCGTACGGCAGCGAGGCGTCCACCTCACTGCCGATCCCCCGGAGCTGCGGGGTGAGGATCGCGCCGATCGGCCCCGGGTAGACCGAGCCGTACGCGTGCCCGCCGGCCCGCTCGTACACCGGGCAGACATTGAGACAGGCCGAGCAGCGGATGCAGCGCAGCGCCTGGCGGCCCACCTCGTCGGCGAGGACGCCGGTGCGGCCGTTGTCGAGCAGCACCAGATGGAAGGCGCGCGGCCCGTCCTCGCCGGTGGTCCCGGTCCACATGCTCGTGTACGGGTTCATCCGCTCGGCCGTCGACGAGCGGGGCAGCGTCTGGAGGAAGACCTCCAGATCCCGCCAGGTCGGCACCACCTTCTCCAGACCGACGACGGAGATCAGTGTCTCCGGGAGGGTCAGGCACATCCGGCCGTTGCCCTCCGACTCGACCACCACCAGGGTGCCGGTCTCGGCGACCATGAAGTTGGCGCCCGAGATCCCGACCCTCGCCCGCAGGAACTTCTCCCGCAGATGCAGCCGGGCCGCCTCCGCCAGCTCCCCGGGCGCGTCGCCGAGCCCCTCGGGTGCCGCCCTGCCCCAGCGGCCCATCTCCCGGCGGAAGATGTCACGGATCTCGCCCCGGTTGCGGTGGATCGCGGGGACCAGGATGTGCGACGGCCGGTCCTCGCCCAACTGGACGATCAGCTCGGCGAGATCCGTCTCGTACGCGGAGATGCCCTCGGCCTCCAGCGCCTCGTTCAGCCCGATCTCCTGGGTGGCCATCGACTTGACCTTGACGACCTCCCGCTCCCCGGTCGCCCGCACCAGCCCGGTGACGATCCGGTTGGCCTCCGCCGCGTCCGCGGCCCAGTGCACCGTGCCCCCGGCGGCGGTGACCGCCGACTCCAGCTGCTCCAGATAGCGGTCGAGATACCGCAGCGTGTGGTCCTTGATCTGCTTGCCCGCCTCGCGCAGCCCCTCCCAGTCGGAGAGTTCGGCGACGGCGCGCGAGCGCTTGTCGCGGATGGTGTGGGTGGCGTGGCGCAGATTGGCGCGGAGTGTCTCATTGCCCACGGCCTCCTCCGCGGCCCGGGGGAACGACGGCATCCCGAGGAAGGTCCCGCTCATACCAGTGGCTCCTCTTCGGTGCTCGCCAGGATCTCGGCGAGGTGCAGCACCCGCCGCGGGCCGGCCCCGGGCGGCCCCGACCCGTGGCGCAGCAGGCCGTCGAGATGCAGCAGACAGGAGGTGTCCGCGCCGCAGAGCACCCGCGCGCCGGTGGAGCGCGCCGCGCGGAGTTTGTCGGTCCCCATCGCCACCGACACATGGGGGTTCTTGACGGCGAAGGTCCCGCCGAAGCCGCAGCACTCCTCGGCGCCCGGCAGCTCGGCCAGCTCCAGCCCCCGCACCGCCTCCAGCAGCCGGCGGGGCCGCTCGCCCAGACGGAGCGTCCGCAGACCGTGACAGGACGGGTGGTAGGTGACGGTGTGCGGGAACCAGGCGCCCACATCCGTCACCCCCAGCACGTCCACCAGGAACTCGGTCAGCTCCAGGACGCGGGGGGCGAGCGTCCGCGCGATCCGCGCCAGCCCCGGGTCGCCGCCGCGGCGGGCGACACGCGGGTAGTTGTCCCGCACCATCGCGACACACGACCCGGAGGGCACCACCACATGGTCGTATCCGGCGAAGACCCGGCCCATGCGGCGCATCAGCGGCTCGGTCTCGCGCCGGTAGCCGGTGTTGTACTGGGGCTGTCCGCAGCAGGTCTGACCGGGCGGGAAGTCCACCTCCACACCGAGCCGTTCGAGGAGCCGCACCGTGGCGACCGCGGCGGAGGGCCGGACCGCGTCGTTGACACAGGTGGCGAAGAGAGCGACCCGCATGGCGGTTCTCCTTCGGGGCCGAGGTCGGGCCGGGCGGCAGCCGCCTCCCGGGAGTGGGGAACCGCGAGGAGTGTAGTGGCGCGGGCGCCCGGTGTCCGCGACCCGGCCGCACGGCCCGGCGGAAAGCGCCCCCCGGGTCCGGCCGCAACCGGCACCGGTGCACGGGGTGAGCCGCCCCGTAGCAGGTCCGTAGACTGTCGGCTCCGGTGCGATGCGGGCCGTGCGGCCCGGGGGGAGGGGAGCGCGGAATGAGTCGTCGCTCCAGTGGACTGATCGGGGCCTGGGCGGAGGCCCAGCGACGGCAGCAGCGCGAGCAGGAGGCCCGGACACGGGCCTTCGCGCGGGCGCAGCGGGAGCAGGAACAGCGGCAGCGGGCACACCAGCGGGACATGGCGCGGCTCCACCGCGAGCAGCGGGCCGCGTACAAGCAGCGCCGCGAGGCGGACGCCAGGGCGCGGACGGAGGAACTGGAGACGAGGGTCGCGGCGCTGACCGGGCTGCTGGCCGCCGGATGCCGGGGGACGGCCTTCCGGACGGCGCTGCTGGCCCGCGCCGAGGACATCGAGCCCTTCGCGCCCGGCCGGCTGGCGTACCCGGTTCCCCTCCCCGACCCGAACGGATACCG
The DNA here is from genome assembly GCF_053594535.1 of Streptomyces sp. NPDC001889. Classification (NCBI taxonomy): domain Bacteria; kingdom Bacillati; phylum Actinomycetota; class Actinomycetes; order Kitasatosporales; family Streptomycetaceae; genus Streptomyces; species Streptomyces sp. NPDC001889. Next base: position 156,111 of record NZ_JBSFER010000018.1, on the reverse strand, counting down.
GACCCAGGGCGGCTGGTCCGCCTCCCGGCGGAGCCAGGCCGAGGAGGCGCAGGCGCGCTACCAGCACGATCTGCACCGGGCCCGGGCCGCCGAGGCACAGCGACAGCGCCAACTGGCCGAGTACCGGAGGCAGTACGACGCCTGGGCGGACGCCCGCCGCGCCGAGATCCGGGGCCACAACGCGTCCATCGCCCGGATGGCCGCCGCCCTGCGCGCGGGGGACCCCGACACCGTCGTGGAGTACTTCTCCGCCGCGCTGTACGCCTCCACGATCTGGCCGGCGGAGCTGCCCCGCCGGGTCGAGGCCGCCTTCGACACGGGCGCCCGGCAGCTGGTGCTCAACTGGGAGCTGCCCGGCTTCGACGTGATACCCCGGACGAAGTCGGTCCGGTACGTGGCCTCCTCCGACGAGGACCGGGAGAGCCCCCGCCCGATGACCCGGCGCCGGGCGCTCTACCGCGACCTGGCCGCGCAGTGCGTCCTGCTGGTGCTGCGGGATCTCTTCGCGGCGGACGAGTTCGGGGTGCTGGAGTCGGTGGCCCTGAACGCCTTCGTGGACGATGTCGATCCGGCCACCGGGCAGCGGAGGAACCTGGTTCTCGGCACGGTGATGGCCGTCCGCGCCGAGTTCACCCGGCTCAATCTGGAGCAGGTGAGCGCGGTGGAGTGTCTGGAGGGCATGCGCGGACAGCTCTCCGCCCGCCCCGACCAGCGGGTGGCCGTACGGCCGGGCCGGGTACCGGAGGACGTCGGCGCCGGGGTCGTCTCGCACGGCGGGGGAGACGACCCCGATCTGCTGGAGATGGACCCGGTCGCCTTCGAGCATCTGATAGCCGAGCTGTTCCGGGCCCGGGGCATGCAGGCGGTGACCACCCAGCGCTCCAACGACGGCGGTGTCGACGTCGAGGCGTTCGATCCCGACCCGATCAGCGGCGGCCGGATCATCGTGCAGGTCAAGCGGTACCGCAACACCGTGCCGCCGAGCGCGGTCCGCGACCTCCACGGCACCGTGCAGGGCTCCGGCGCCAACAAGGGCGTGCTGGTCACCACGTCGGGCTTCGGCCCCGGCTCGTACACCTTCGCCAACGGCAAGCCGCTGACCCTGGTCTCCGGCCCCGAGCTGGTCGATCTGCTGGGCCGCCACGGGCTGCGCGGCCGGCTGGGGACGGCCGCGGCGCCCGCGCGGCGCCCCGGCGAGAGCGCCCCCACGGCCCCGACCGCCCCGCCCGCCGAGGCCGGTGAGGCCAATGTGCTGGGGATGACCTGGTCGGGGGAGGTGGCCCTCGATGTCTGCGCGCTGGTCTGCCGGGGCGGACAGGTGCTCGGCGACGAGTACTTCGTCTTCTTCAACAACGAGCGCACCCCCGACGGGGCGGTGCGCGCCGTGCCCGGCGCGGCGACGGGCGACCGGGCCGCGATCCGGGTGGTCTTCGACGGGCTGCCGGAGCGGGCCGACCGGCTGGTGATCGCGGCGGCCGTCGACCCCGGGGCCGATCCCGGTGCGGACCTCTCCGGGTTCACCCGGGCCGGCATCGTCCTGCGGGACGCGGCCGGCACCGAACTGGACCGGCTCGTCGTCTCGGAGGGCCGGGCCGGGGAGACCGCCCTGGTGCTCGGCTCCTTCCGGCGCCGCGCCAACGGCGACTGGGAGTTCGTGATGGGCGGCAAGGGGTACCCGGGCGGGCTGGAGGCCCTGGTCCGCGAGCACGGCATCGACGTCGCCTGAACGGTCCGCCCGCTCGGTGCGCCGGAGCCCCGCCGCCGGCCGCGCGCCGGGCCCTCACAGGGACTCCCGGACCGCGCGGGCGAGAATGCTCAGCCCCTCGTCCAGCTCGTCGGCGCTCGCCGTGAGCGGCGGGAGGAGTTTCACCACCTCGCCCAGGGTGCCGGAGGTCTCCACCAGCAGCCCCAGGGCGAAGGCCCGCCGGGCCACCCTCGCGGCGAGCGGCTTGTCCGCGCACTCCAGCCCCCACGCCAGACCGCGGCCCCGGCACTCCGCCACCGCCTGCGGGTGCTCCGCGGCGATGGCCCGGAGCCGGGACTCCACCAACTGCCCCCGCGCGCGGGTGTGCCGCTCCATCTGGCCGTCCGCCCAGTAGGCGTCCAGCGCGGCGGTGGCGGTGACGAAGGCGGGATTGTTGCCGCGGAAGGTCCCGTTGTGCTCGCCGGGCTCCCAGATGTCGAGCGCGGGGGTGAACAGGCACAGGGCCATCGGCAGCCCGTAGCCGCTGATCGACTTGGAGAGCGTGACGATGTCCGGGACGATCCCGGCCTCCTCGAAGGAGAAGAAGGCGCCGGTACGGCCGCACCCCATCTGGACATCGTCGACGATCAGAAGCATGTCCTGCCCCCGGCACAGCTCCGCGAGGGCGCGCAGCCACCCGGGCCGGGCGACATTGACACCGCCCTCGCCCTGGACGGTCTCGACGATGACGGCGGCGGGCCGGTCGAATCCGGAGCCCGGGTCCTCCAGCAGGCGTTCGAACCAGAGGAAGTCGGGGGCCCGGCCGTCCAGATAGCGGTCGAAGGGCATGGGTGTCCCGTGGACGAGCGGCACCCCGGCCCCGGCGCGCTTGAAGGCGCTGCCCGTGACGGCCAGCGAACCCAGGGACATGCCGTGGAAGGAGTTGGTGAACGACACGACCGTCCCGCGGCCCTTCACCTTGCGGGCGAGTTTCAGCGCGGCCTCGACGGCGTTGGTGCCGGTGGGGCCGGGGAACATCACCTTGTAGGGCAGGTCGCGCGGGCGCAGGACCAGGTTCTCGAAGGCGCGCAGGAAGCCGCGTTTGGCGGTGGTGGCCATGTCCAGGCCATGGGTGATGCCGTCCCGCTCCAGATAGTCGAGCAGGGCGCGCTTGAGCACCGGGTTGTTGTGGCCGTAGTTCAGCGAACCGGCTCCGGCGAAGAAGTCCAGATAGCGTCCGCCGTCCTCGTCGAACAGCTCACTCCCCTGGGCGCGGTCGAAGACCACGGGCCAGCCGCGGCAGTAACTGCGCACCTCCGACTCCAGCGTCTCGAAAACACTCAGATCGGGCTGGACCATGGTCATGTGCGCTCCCGGAAGGTGAAGAGGTGGCTCTCGGGACGGTTCTCGGTGCAGGGCGCGTCGAAGCGCCGGGCAGAGGTCTCACGCGCATGTTCCGGTACACCCGGGAACGGGACTCTGGGAAGTCCGGTCGGGTCACTGGCCGGGAGCGGGAGAGAAGAGGATAAAGGTGCCCGCCTGAGCGGACAGCGCACACCAGGAGTTTAGGTCCCGCACTGGCGTCGCTGTCAACATCCCCGCGCCATCCGATGTCCGCGCCGAAAGGGAATGAGGGCTTGCGCGGTGCCGGCATTCTCTGTCTAATGGCCGGGCATCCACGAAAGCACCGAGTGAATCCCTCGTGCCGTGTGATGGCGCCGCCGGACACCCCGCCGGCCGGACCGGGGTGCGGGACGCCCGGTCAGCACACCCCCTTCCTTCCCTTCCTCCTTCTTTTTTCCCCGTGCCGCCCCGGCACACCGTCTCCAGCGACGCCATCGGAGGCACACCCCATGAGCGAAACGGACCGTGAACCGATAGCGGCCAATCAGCTGCGGCTGTGGATTCACCAGGAATTCGACCTCGGCTCCAACGCCTACAACATCACCCGCTCGCTGCGGCTGCGCGGCCCGCTGGACGCACCGGCGCTGATCGGCGCCGTGAACGCGCTGGTGGAGCGGCACGAGATGCTCCGCACGACCTTCGCGGAGGAGGGGGACACGGTCCGGCTGCGGATCGCGGACCCGGCGCCCGTCCTCGCCGGTGTGACCGAGGTGCCGGGCACCGGCCCCGGAGACCGCGCGGAACTCCCGCCCGATGTGGAGGACGCCTGCCGGGCCTTCGCCCTCGCCCCCTTCGACCTGCGCGCCGAGCCGCCGTTCCGGGCCCGGCTGCTCCGCCTCGGCGACCGGGACCATCTGCTGCTGCTCGCGTTCCACCACATCGGCGTCGACGGCCACTCGCTGGGCGTCCTCGAACACGAACTGGCCGAGGCGTACGCCGCGCTCGCGGCGGCGGGGGTCTGGCACCCCGCCACCGCACCGGCCCCGTTCAGTGCATTCGCCCGCCACCAGCGGTCCGTCCTCACCGAGGAGACCGCCCAGCACCAGCTCCGCCACTGGCGCGAGGCGCTGCCCGCCGAACTCCCGCCCGTCTCGTTCCTCGCCACCAGCCCGCTCGGCGGCGGCGGAGCGGGCCCGGTGGCGGTCCACTCCGCCACCGTCCCCCGGGAAGCCGCCGACGCCCTCGCCGCGCTCGGCGCCGCCCATCAGCTCACCGCCTTCGGCGTCTTCCAGACGGCGGTGCAGATCCTGGCCCACCGCTACTCGGGCAGCCCCGACGCCGTACTCGCGACCACGACACTCAACCGGAAGGAGCCGCGGTTCGAGGGCTCCGTCGGCTTCTTCGTGAACACCGTGGCCCTGCACACCCCCCTCGGCGACAACCCCACCCTCGCCGAGGCCCTGGAGCGCGGCGGACGGACCCTGATCGGCGCGCTCTCCCACGACGATCTGCCCTTCGACCGGGTGGTGCGGGAACTCTCCCCGAGACCGCCCGGCGAGCGCGGAGCGCTCTTCCAGATCGCCGTCGAGACGCAGAGCGAACCGGCCGGACGGCCCCGGGGGTGGGGGGAACTCTCCGTGGAGGCCGGCGGCTTCGACGGCCACCCCGCCAAGCGCGCCCGCGGCGACCTCACCCTCAACCTTCTGCGCGGCGCCGGCGGCGGGCTGCGGCTCGTCACCGAGTACGACTCCGCCCTCTTCGACGAACGGTTCATCGACGGGCTGGCGCGCTCGCTGTTCACCCTGCTCGCCGAGGGCGCCCGCGCCCCCGGCACCCCGGTGTCGGACCTCCCGCTGCTGGACCGGGCGGCGGAGGCCGAACTGCGCACCCTCCGCTCCGCGCCCCCGCGCGGCGACACCTCCGTACCCATGAGCGACCTCGTCCGCTCCCTGGCCGTCCGGGAGGGCGACCGCACCGCCCTCACCGCGCCCGGCGAACGCGTCGGCTTCGCCGGGCTGACCGCGCGCGCCGAGGCCGTGGCCGAGGCGCTCATCGGCCGGGGCATCGCCCCGGGTGCCTTCATCGGCGTCGTCGCCGACCGGTCGGTCCACTCGGTCGTCGCCCTGCTCGGCGTCTGGCTGGCCCGCTGCGCGTACGTACCCCTCGATCCCCGCACGGGCCCGGAGCACCGGGACCACCTCCTCGACGACGCCGGGGTCCGGCAGGTGCTCGGACCTCCCGGGTTCGACGCCCGGGGCGCCGAGCTGATCGATGTCCGGGCGCTCCCGGCGACCCCGGCCCAGCGGGACGCGCCCGAGTCCCGCACCACCGCACCCGACGACATCGCCTACGCCATCTACACCTCCGGCACCACCGGGAAGCCCAAGGCCACCCTCGCGACCCACGCCAATCTGCTCCATCTGCGAGCCGGTCTCGGCGCGGCGTTCCAGGTGCCCGACTGGCGCCGCGAGACCGTCTCGCTGAACGGGCCGCTGGTCTTCGACGTCACCCTCCAGCAACTGCTGCCCCTGCTCGACGGGGCCACGGTCGCCATCGTCCCGGAGGAGACCCGGCTCGACCCCGACGCGATGATCCAGTACGTGGCGGACGCGGGGATCACCCTGCTCGACGTCACCCCGGGCCATCTCCGGCTGCTGGTCGAAGCCGGCCTGCTGGACCGCACGGACCTGCCGCTGCGCACGCTCATCACCGGCGGCGAGGCGCTTCCCGCGCCGCTGTGGGCCCCCCTCGCCGCCGGGCCGCTGCGGGTGTTCAACTGCTACGGGCCCACCGAGTGCACGGTCAACTCCACCGTCCAGGCCGTCGACGCGACCGCCGGGCGGCCCAGCATCGGGACCGAGGTCGCCGGAGTCTCGCTCTTCGTCGCCGACTCCCGGCGCCGGCTCGTCCCGTACGGCGCGACGGGCGAGCTGTACATCGCGGGCGGGGGCCTGGGGCCCGGCTATCTCGGCCGCCCCGCGCTCACCGCCGAACGCTTCGTCCACGCACCCTGGGGTCCGGACGGCGCCCCGCTGCGCGTCTACCGCACCGGGGACCGGGTCCGGCTGGCCAGGGGCGGCGTGGTGGAGCACCTCGGACGGCTGGACGACCAGGTCAAGATCCGGGGCAACCGGGTGGAGCCGGGCGAGGTGACCGCGGCCCTGCTGACCCACCCCCGGGTCGCCGCCGCCGTCACCCTCGCGGACGACAGCGACGGGCGCGGCGCCGTACTGCACTCCTTCGTCGTGGCCGCCGGTGAGGGCGCGGGACAGGAGGAGCTGAGGCGCCACCTCGGTGCCTGCCTGCCCGCCTACATGGTGCCCACCCGGATCATCCCCGTCCCCGCGCTGCCCGCCAACGCCGCCGGCAAGACCGACCGGACGGCCCTGCGCGCCCTGCTCGCCGCCCCCATCGCGCCGGACCCCGGCACGGAACCCACCGCCGCGACCACGGCCCCGGACGGGACCGAGCACCGGCTGACCGCGCTCTGGCGGGAGGTGCTCGGCCGGCCGGAACTCGGCCCCGACGCGCACTTCTTCGCCTCGGGCGGCCACTCCCTCCTCGCCGCCCGGCTGATCGCCCGGCTGCGGCGGGAGTTCGGCGCCGGGCTCACCCTGGCGGCCCTGCTGGAAGGCCCCACGCCCCGGGAGTTCGCCGCCCGGGTGCGCGCCGCGGCCGAGCCGGCGCCCGGGCGGGCGGGGGAGTGGCGCCATCTGATCGAGCTGAGCGCCGCACCCGACGACGAACCCGTCGTCTGCCTCCACCCGCTGGGCGGCGACGCCCTCGTCTACCAGGACCTGGTGGACGCCCTGCCCGTGCCCCGGCAGGTGTACGGAGTCTTCGACGGCCGCACCGACCCGCGCACCCTCGGCGGCTGGGCCTCCCCGGAGGAGATGATCCGGGCGTACGCGGCCGAGATCACCGGGGCCCTCGACGGGCGCCCCTGCCATATCACCGGGTGGTCACTGGGCGGGCTGATCGCCCACGGGGTGGCCCAGCGGCTGGAGGAGACCGGGGCGCGCGTCCGGTCCCTGACCATCTGGGACGCGGGATGCTCGCCCGTACGGTTCGCGCGCCCCGCCGAACCCGACTGGTCGGCCGGACCGCTCACCGTCCTCGCCACCCTCGCCCCGGAGGGCGTGCCGACGGCGCCGGCCGAGGCGAGGGACCGGTTCGGCGCGCGGTTCGCCACCCTGCCGGGACCGGATCTGGGCGAACGGATACTCCGCGCCGCCGACTCGCTGTGGGGCACGGAGGCGCGGGGCGAGCCCCGGGCGGTCGGCGACCGGGCGGTGCTGGCGTCCCTGCACAACTGGCTCTTCACGGGCTGGCGGCCCGGAACCGTCCGGGCCCCCGTCTCGGTGGTGTGGGCCGCCGACTCCCTCGCCAGGGGAGTGGTCGCCAAGACGGACTGGAGCCGCTACACCCGGGCGACCGCCCGCGCGTCCCAGGTGGACGGCACCCACTACTCGATCATGAAACGGCCCGTGGCCGGTCAACTGGCCGAGGCCCTGCTGCGGTTCGCCGACTCCTGCTCCCCCAGCCGCTGAGGCCCCCGCCGCGCCTCAGCCGCCCCCTGCCGAAACACCGTGGAGGTGCTGTCATGTACGACGCCGCTGACGAGACCCGCCGGGTCCCCCTGCTGAGCCTGACCGGTCTCGGCCCCGCGCGGACCGCCGCGCTCGGGGATCTGGCGCACAGGTTCGGAGCGTCGCCCGGGGAGTTCGCCGGAACGCTCGCCGGGACCCGGGTGGGGCTGCTCTTCACCGCGCCCTCCACCCGGACCAGGTCCTCCTTCTGGAGCGCCGCCACCACCCTGGGGTGCGACGTGCTGCATCTGGGCGCGGCGGACCTCCAGGTCACCACCGGCGAGACCTGGGGCGACACCGGCGCCATGTTCGCCCACTACCTGGACGCCGCCGTCGTGCGCACCAACGGCCCGCAGCGGGAGCTGGAGGAGCTGGCGTCCGGACTGGTGTCCACCGTCAACGCCCTCACCCACGAGGAGCATCCCACCCAGGCCATCGCCGACCTCTGCGCCCTGCGGGACCGGTTCGGCAGCGCCGAGAATCTGCGCCTCGCCTATCTGGGTCTGGTGAACAACACCGCGCGCTCGCTGGCCCATCTGGCGTGCGCGACACCGGGGATGGAGCTGGATGTCTACAGCCCCGGGGGCCAGGGCTTCCCCGAGGCGGAGACCGAGGCCCTGAACACCGGGGCGGGCCGGACCGCGGTGCGCCAGCACGACCGGATTCCCGGTGCTCCCCGGCCGGTGGACGCCCTCTACACGACCCGCTGGCAGTCGATGGGGGTGCCCAGCGCGGACCCGGAAGGGCAGCGGAACCTCTTCCTGCCCTTCGCCGTGACCCGCCGCACCATGGAGCGCTTCAGCGGGACCACCGAAGCCGTGTTCATGCACGATCTGCCCGCCATCCGCGAGCAGGAGGCGACCTCCGAGGTGCTCGACGGGCCGCTGTCGCTGGTCGCCCGGCAGGCGTACCACAAGACGTCCGCCGCCGCGGCGGCGCTGCTGTGGACGCTCGGCGCCGGCCCCGTGCTCCCGGCCGCGCGGTAGCGGTACGGCGTTCTCCCCGCGCGGGTGACGGTCCTCGGGCCGTCACCCGCGCTTTTCCATGACCGCGTAATACCGGGAGCGCCGGGCCGGATTCCCGGGTGTCCGGCCGGGTCACAGAGCCGGAAACCCGGGCCATAGCTGATCGATAGCGGCACGATAGGGGTTTCATGGAGGCACAGGCTAACGTCGCTGATGTTGGTCCGGGACAACCGGTCCAAGCCTTTCCGCACAATTCCCCTCCCTCTTTCTTTCGATGCGTTGTTTGATTCGAGGCACGCCAGGAGCCGGTCTTATGGAGAAAGCCGAAGAAGTGTCCGGAGCCCTATCGGTGTCCGTCGCGGCGACTTTCACCGTGGAACCGCTGCGGGAGCATCTCGCCGTATCCGGGCACGCGGTTTCCGCGGTTCCCTACGGCCAGCTGAACCGTCATCTCTGGAGCGGCGGGGACACGGGCGATGGCGCCCTGGTGGTACTGCTCCGGTGGGAGGACTGGCTCCGGTTCTCCCCGGGAACGACGGAGGGGAACGAGGGGGCCGCGGCGGGGAATGCCGACGAGGTCGCCGTCATGGCCGGGATGCTGGGCGAACTGTGCCGGGCCGTCGAGGCGTTCCGCTCGGCGTCCGGCGCCCGCACGCTGCTGGTCGTCTGCCCGCCGTCGGCCCGATGGCGGGCCAGGGACCGGGAACTCGCCCGGCTGGACGAGGAACTCGCCCGGTTCGCGCTGGAGTCGGGGGCCTTCGAGATCAGCTGGGCGAGCGGCTGGCCCACCGCGCTGCGCGAGGGAGAGGAGGAGGACCCGTTCTCGGACCGGATGGCGCACATTCCGTACGCGGACGAGTACTTCTCCGACCTCGCGTCGGGCATCGCCCGGTGGCTCGGCACAACACCGGGAACGGCAGCCGCGACAGCGCCCGGCGCGGCGGCGGACGACGGAGGGGAGCACGACGGGAACCAGGAGCCCGGAACACCCGGGGAAGGGCCCGCCACCGGCGGCACGCGCACCGTCGCGTCCGCGTGCGGCCCGCTCGACGGCCGTGTGCGCGCCGCGCTCACGGCAGGCCCCGACCGGCCGCCGGCGCACACGGCACTGGCTCCGGGCCGAGTGATGCGGCATCTGGCCGACCGGTCGGGTCCGCTGCGCGCCGCCGCGACCGCCGGGGTCCTGCTGGTCGACTGGGACGACCTGCTGCGGACCCCGCCCCGGCCGGACACGGCGCACGGCCTCGCGGAGGCGGCACGGGCCCTGGAACCCGTGGGAGCCGCTCTGGCGGAGGCGGTCCGCCGCTTCCGGGCCAAGGCTCCGGCTCCGCTGCTGATCGTCACCACCTGGTCCACCGGAACCGGAGCGGGAGCCCGGGAGAAAGAGGGTGCCGGAGCACCGATCGCCGGGCTGATGCGGACGCTCAGCGACACCCTGGCCGCCTCCCTCCACGGTCTGGAGGCCACGGAGGTCGTCTGTGTCCCCGGTCTCCCGGCCGGGCCCGGTACCGCCTCTCCCTCCGACCCGGAGCGCCTGCGGGCCGGGGCCGCTCTCACGGCGGCGGTGGCACGGGGGACCGGCCGGCCGGCGGACGCCCGCGACGCCGCCGGCCGGACCGTGATCGACGCGACGGGCCGCACGGCCCGCGAGATCAGCGGTCTCGTCGCCGAACAGCGGCGACGGGGCGGGGCCGTGGTGGCGTGCTCCCCGGAGCCGGGTGTCCATGGACCGCTGCGGGCCGTCTGGTCCCCGGCGGAGCTGGTGCTGACCCCGGAGCCGGTGGAGCGGGCGATCGCGGGCCTTCCGGGGACGGACACCACCGGCCCCGGAGCCGCCCCCGTCCGCCCCCGGGGCCAGGGCGTGCGACCGGCGCAACCGGCGCAACCTGCACAAAAAACGACATGAGGACGGACTCCGTTATGCAGCTGACCGAAGTGGTGGGCGAGGTGCTCGGTATCGACGCCGGCCGGGTGGACGACACCGCGCACCCGGGCGGCCTGGAGAACTGGGACAGCCTGCGCCATCTCCAGATCATCGTGCGGCTGGAGGAGGTCTACCGCGTCTCCTTCAGCCACGGCGAGCTGAGACGGCTCACCTCCGTCGGTGCCATCCGCGCCGTGCTCCACGGCAAGGGCGTACTCAACTGAGGAGGGAGCACGATGACCGCGCCGACCCCGGCGAAGGCACCGCCGCGAGGACCCCTGTCGCCCCTGGACGACCGGGACCTGGACACCCTGCTGCTCATCCGGCACTTCGAGAACGCGCTGCTCGACCTCTTCGCCGAGGGGAAGCTGCACGGCACCGTGCACACCTGTCTGGGCCAGGAGTACATCCCCGTGGCCCTGCGGCCCCTGCTGGACGACGACTTCATCCTGAGCAACCACCGCGGCCACGGCCACTACCTGGCCCGCTACGACGACCCGCGGGGGCTGCTGGCGGAGATCATGGGCCGGGAGGGAGCCGTCTGCCGGGGGGTCGGCGGCAGCCAGCACGTCCATCGCGACCGCTTTCTCTCCACCGGGGTCCAGGGCGAGAGCCCGGCCGTCGGCTGCGGGCTCGCCCTGCACGCCAAACGCGCCGGGCAGGGCCGGATCGTGGTGGTCTACATCGGCGACGGCACCTGGGGCGAGGGAGCCGTGTACGAGGCGCTCAACATGGCCGCCCTGTGGCGGCTGCCGCTGCTGCTCGTGGTCGAGAACAACGGGATCGCCCAGTCCACCCCCACGGAACACCAGCTGGCGGGCACCATCGGCGCGCGGGCCGCCGCCTTCGGCATCGCCCATCTGCGGCTGGAGTCCCTCGACATCAACGAGATCCGCCGGGTCCTCGACGCCCCGCTCGCCCGGGTCCGCGCGGAGCGGCTGCCGCTGGTGGTGGAGTTCGTCACCCACCGGCTCGGCCCGCACAGCAAGGGCGACGACTCCCGGCCCCCCGACGCGGTCGAGCGGGCGCGGGCACACGACTGGTACCGCCTGTACCCGCGTGTGGCACCCGCGCAGTTCGCGCTGCGCGACACCCTCGCCCGCTCGCTGGTGGAGGGTGTGGTCCGGGAGGTCGGCGCCCGCCCGCCGGCTGTCTGGAGGAACGACCATGAGTAGCGCGGCCCCGGTCCCGGCCGTGACCGGAACCCACCCGGCCCCCGGCACCGCACCGGCGCGCACCGGTGCTCCCCGGGTCGCGGACAACCTCAACGAGGCGCTCCGCGCCCGCTTCGCGACCGATCCCCGGCTCCACCTGCTGGGCGAGGACATCGCCGACCCCTACGGCGGCGCCTTCAAGATCACCAGAGGTCTCTCCGGCGCCCACCCCGACCGGGTGCTTCCGGCACCGCTGAGCGAGGGCGCCATCGTCGGGGTGGCCGCCGGACTCGCGCTGGCCGGCGATGCCGCCATCGCCGAGATCATGTTCAGCGACTTCACCACGCTCTGCTTCGACCAACTGGTGAACTTCGCCAGCAAGTCCGTCTCGATGTACGGACGGCGCATTCCGATGCGGCTGCTGGTGCGCTGCCCCGTGGGAGGCAACCGCGGCTACGGCCCCACCCACAGCCAGAGCCCGCAGAAGCACTTCATCGGAGTGCCCCATCTCTCGCTGTTCGAGCTGTCGCCGTTCCACGACAACCACACCGTGCTCGACCGGATCATGGAGCCGGCGGAGCCCTCGGTCCTCTTCGAGGACAAGTCGCTCTACACCCGGCGGATGGTCGCCCCGGGCATGGTCGACGACCTCTTCGACCACCAGCCGCTGGAGGGCCCGGGCGACTGGGCGCGGATCGGGGTCGCGGGCGAGGAGACGTACGACTGTCTGCTGATCGCCCCCGGCGGTATGGCCCACCGCTGTCTGGGCGCCATGCGCGAACTGCTCCTGGAGGACGAGATCAGCTGCCGGCTCCTGGTGCCCTCCCGGCTCTACCCGCTCGGAACGGGCCCGCTGCTCGCCGAGTTCACCGACGGGGCGCCCGTGGTCGTCGCGGAGGAGGGTGTCGCGGGCGGCACCTGGGGGACCGAGGTGGCGGCCGTGCTCCACGACCGGCTCTGGCGGCGGCTGTCCGCTCCGGTACGGCTGGTCTCCTCGCGCCCCAGCGTCATCCCCGCCGCCCCGCATCTGGAGCGGGAGGTGCTGGTGCAGCAGGACACCATCCGCGACGCCGTGAGGAGGGCCGTGCGGTGACCGGCATCCGGATACCCAGGTTCAACAGCAACGACGAGAGCTATGTCCTGGTCGAGTGGCTCGCCGAGGACGGCGGGCGGGTGGCCGAGGGCGAACCCGTCGCCGTGATCGAGACCTCCAAGGCCACCGTCGAACTCGACAGCCCCGCCGACGGGGTGGTGCAGCACGGGCTCCCGGAGCACACCGAGTGCGCCGTCGGCGACGTGGTGGCCGTGCTCCACCCCGACGAGGCCGCCCACCGGGCGGCACGGGACCGGCCCCCGGCTCCCGCCGCCCCGGACGTCCCGGCCGGACCCGCGCTCACCCGGGGCGCCCGGGAACTGGCGGCCGAGCACGGCATCGGCGCCGCCGAACTCGCCGCGACCGGCAGGAAGCTCCTCAAGCGCGCCGACATCGAGCGACTGCTCGCCGCGAGGGCCCCCGCCCCCGCCCCGGCCGCCCCCGCCGGGACCTCCCGTACCCCCGGAGGCACGCTCCGGCCGCTCTCCGCCGCCCAGCGCGCCGTCGCCGCCACCGTCAGCGCGTCCCACCGCACGGTTCCCACCGCCTATGTCGCCGTCCGGGCCCGCGTCGACCGGGCGCTGGAGCGCGCGGCCGGAGCAGGCCGGACCCACGGCGCGCTCATCGGGCTGCCGGAACTCCTCATCGCCGCCGTGGCCTCGCTGCGGGAACGGTTCCCGTACTGCTTCGCGACGCTCGTGGACGACACCACCGTGGAGCTCCACGACACGGCGGCGGTGGGCGTCACCATCGACACCGGCGACGGTCTGTACGTGGCCGCCGTGCACCGGGCCGAGACCCTGGACTGCGTCGGCATCGCCCGGCTGCTCATGGAGTTCCGGCTGCGCTCGCTCCGCCGGGACTTCCGCGCGGAGGACCTCGCGGGCAGCAATGTCGTGGTCTCGCTCCACAACGACCCCGGCGTGGTGCTCGCCCGGCCCATCGTCTTCCCCGGGCACAGCTGCGCCGTGGTCCTGCCGGGTGTCCAGGAGGAGGTCTTCCTCGACGCGGCCGGCGCCCCGGCCGTCCGGAGGACCGTGCAGCTCGGGCTCTCCTACGACCACCGGGTGCTCAACGGACGGGAGGCGACCCGGTTCCTCCTCGCGCTCAGGGAGCTGCTGGAGGCCCCCGAGGCGCTGCTGCCGGCCGGCCCCGGCCCGGCCGCCGGGGAGGTGCGGGCCCGATGACCGCCCTCCGCGACGGGACACCGGCCGGGACCCGGCGGGCGTGGCAGCGCCGGGACCCCGCCGCCGGCACCCCGCTGAGGATCGCCCTGCTGTCGAGCTTCACCGTCGATCCGCTCCTGCCCCACCTCGGCCTGCCGCTGCACGAGGCGGGCCTCGCGCCCGAGTTCCTGGTCGGGCCCTTCAACCAGATCGCCCAGGAGTGCCTGCGGCCGGACAGCGCCACCGCGCGCTTCGCTCCGGACGTGCTGCTGGTGGCGGTCCGTCCCGAGGACCGGCCCGCCGCGGGTGACGGCGACCCCGAGGGCGCCCCCGGCCGGCTCGCCACCCTGGCCCTGGACGCCGCCCGGCGCTGGGGAGCCCTGCTCCTGTGGGTGCTGCCGGCGCTGCCCGAGGAGCGCCCGCACGGCGCGGGCGACGCGGGCGACCCGCTGGGCGCGGTGGCCCGCGCCACCGCGCCGCGCGAGGCGGTCCGCGCCCGGCTGGCACGGGAGCCGGGCGCCCGCGTGGTCGACCTGGAGGAAGCGGTACGCGCGGTGGGCGCCCGTCACGCCCATCACGCGGCCCTCCTCGCCTTCGCCCGCATCCCCTACACCGAGGAGACGTTCAGCGCGCTGGGGGGCGCGGCCGCCCGGGTGCTGCTCGCCCGGTACGGGCAGGGCTGCCAGGGCGTCCTGATCGACCTCGACACCCTGCTGCCCGGGCCGGGAACCGGTGGCGATGGCGGTGACGGCGACAGCGGAGCCGGGGCCGGGCAGCCGGACGGCGCGGACGAGGGCGCCGCGCTCGCCGGACTCCTGGAGCGGCTCCCCCCGTACCGGCCGGTCGCCTTCCGCACCGACGGCACCGCGGACAGCGCCTGGGGCGCCGTCGCCGAGCGGGCCCCCCGCCTCGCCCGGGTGCCCGCCCGCTGGCTCGGCGGCGCCCCGGCCGCCGACCACCTCGCCCGCTTCGCCGCCGACACCGGCCTGCCGCCCGGCCGCATCGCCGTCCTCGCGGGGCAGTCCGGCGACGGGGGCGGCGCACGGTGGCCCGCCGGGACCCTCCTGGTGGACCGGGGCCCCGAGGCCGGACCGCCCTGGCCCGCCCTGGCCGCGACCGGGGTCCTCGACCACGTGCCACCGGTCACCTCGGCCCCCGGGCCGCCGCCCGGCACCGCACCCGGACCGACCCCGGCCGCGCCACCCTCACCCGGTCTCGACGACTTCCTGCGCGGGCTCGGTGTCACCGCCCGTGTCGACCGGATCGACAGCGGACCCGCCCACCCCGAGCACGAGGTCGCCGACCGGGCCCACGACTTCACCCTCGCCCTCGACCCCGCCCCCGGCCAGTACCTCCGCGCCGCCGGCCGCTCCCTGCTCTCCGCCCGGGTCCGCGACCGCCACGGCGACTACGGCACGTCGGCGGTGATCGGGGTGCGCGAGAGCGGCCCCGTGTGGGTGGTGGAGCTGTTCTCGCTCTCCTGCGTGGTCATGGGCAAGGGAGTGGAGGACATCCTCCTGGACGACCTCGCCGAACGGGCCGCCGCGGGCGGCGCCCGGGCCCTGGAGTTCCACTACCGCGACACCGGACGGAACCGGCCCGCGCTCGACTTCCTGCGCCGTGCGGCCGGCCCCCGGCCCGGCCGGGACGGACACCCGCTGGAGATCCGCGCCGTACCCGAGGGGCCCGGCCGCACCGGACCCGCCGTGCCCGAGGGGCCCGGCCGCACCGGACCCGTCGCACCCGAGGGGCCCGGCCGCACCGGACCCGCCGTACCCGAGGGGCCCGGCTGAGCCGGACCCCCCGCCCCGCACCTCCGCACCACCCACGACCCCCGGCCGGCGCGCACGGCCGCATCACGCCGAACCGCTCGGCCAGCGAGCGGACCTCAGGAGGCACGCATGACCGACGGCCCGGTGCCCGGAAGCGCGGGCACCCCCGAGCGCGAACCCGCGTCCGCGGAACAGCGGGGCCTGCTGCTGGTGGAGGAACTCCACCCCGGCACCCCCGCGTACAACATCCCGGCCGTCTTCCGGATGCTCGGCGAACTGGACGTGCCGGCCCTGGAGTACGCCATCGGCGAGCTGATCGCCCGGCACGAGTCGCTGCGCACCACCTTCGTGTGGGACGACGGCACCCTCCACCAGCGCATCGCGCCGCCCGGCGCCCCCGGCAGCCGGGCCGTGCCCCTCTCCGCCACGGCCGGCGACCACGACGGCCTGGACCCCGCCGGTTTCGCCGCCGCCGAGGCCACCCGTCCGATCGACCCGTACACCGGTCCGCCGCTGCGCGCCCGGCTGCTGCGCGGCCCCTCCGCCCGTGAGCACACCCTGTCCCTGGTCTTCCACCACGCCGTGGTGGACGGCTGGTCCCTGCGGCTGCTGCTCGCCGAACTGTCCGCGCTCTACACCGCGCGGACCACGGACACGGCGCCCCCGCCGCCCGGACCGGGCCGCTACCGCGACTACGCCGCCCACCAGCGCGGCGACGCCTGGGCGAAGGACCGGAGCGCGGCACTCGACCACTGGCGCCGCGCCCTGGCCGACCCGCCCGCACCGGTCGAACTGCCCGCCGACCGCCCCCGTCCCGCGATCCAGGACCTCTCCGGAGCCGTCCTCCACCGCACCCTGGACACCGGTCTCGGCGCCGCCGTCCGCGCCCGCGCCACCGGCCTGGGCACCACCCCCTACGTGGTGCTGCTCACCGCCTGGTGCGTCCTCGCCGGCCGTCTCGGCGGCGCGACCGATCTGCTGGTCGGCTCCCCGTTCGCCGGGCGCGCCAGGCCCGAGGACGAGCAGGTCGCGGGCTGCTTCGTGAACACCCTGGCGCTCCGCGCCGACCTCTCGGGCGACCCCGGCTTCGCCGAGCTGACCGGCAGGCTCAGGGCCACCGTCCTCGGCGCCTTCGACCACCACCGGCTGCCCTTCGACCGGCTGGTGGGCGAACTCGTACGGGAACACGACCCCGGCCGGCCCCCGCTCGTCCAGACCACCTTCGGAGTGGAACGCGCCGGCGCCGGCCTCGACCTGCCCGGACTGACCGTCCACGAGGAGTTCGCGCACAACGGCTGTGCCAAGTTCGACCTCTCCCTCCTCGTCGTGGAGAGCGGCGGACGGTTCACCGTACGGGCCGAGTACGCGACCGCCCTGTACGACCCGGCGACCGTGGAGCGGCTGGTCGACCACTATCTGACCCTCCTCGCGGCGGCCCTGCGCGCCCCGGACACCCCCATCGGCGCGCTGCCGCTGACGACCCCCGAGGAGACCGCGCGGCTCATCGCCCTCGGACGGGGCCCCGACGCCGGCGACAGCGGGGACCGGTGCGTGGACGAGATCTTCACCGCCCTGGCGCGCCGCGCCCCCGGCGCCATCGCCCTGGTGCACGGAGACGAGGAGATCACCTATCGCCGGCTCGACCGCCGCTCCAACGCCCTCGCCCGGGTGCTGCGCGAGCACGGAGTGACCACCGAGACCCCGGTCGGTGTCCTCCTGGACCGCACACCGGACCTCATCACCGCCCTGCTGGCGATCTGGAAGGCCGGGGGCGCCTATGTGCCCCTGGACCCGGACCACCCCGACGACCGGCTGCGCCTCATCGCCGACGACACCGCGCTGCCCCTGCTGATCACCGACCGCGACGGTGTCGCCGAACGGCTCGGACGGCCGGTACGGGTCCTGCGCGCCGGCGGCGGGAGGGCGGAGGCCGGACACGGACCCCCGCCCGCGCCCGGCCGCACCCCCCGCAGCCTCGCCTATGTGATCCACACCTCCGGCTCCACCGGCCGCCCCAAGGGCGCCCTGCTGGAGCACGCGGGGCTCGCCAACCTGATCGCGGCGCAGCGCCTGGCCCTGGGGGACCTCTCCCGGGCCAGGGTGCTCCAGTTCTCCCGTCCCACCTTCGACGCCTCGGTGTGGGAGATCGTGATGGCCCTGGGGCACGGCGGTGCGCTCCGTCTGCCCGCCGACGGCGCGCCGCTCTCCGGCGGCGCGCTCGCGGACGAGCTGCGCCGGGGACGCGTCACCCACGCGACCGTGCCGCCCTCGGTGCTGGCCTCGCTGCCCCCCGGCGCGGACCCGGGGGCGGTCACCCTGATCTCGGCGGGGGAGGAGCTGCCGGCGAGGCTCGCGGCCCGGCTCGCCGCCCGGGGGCCGCTGTTCAACGGGTACGGGCCCACGGAGGCCACGGTCGCCGCGTCCCTGGGCGAGATCCGCGGCACCCCCCGCAGACCCGCCATCGGCACCCCGGTCGGCAACGCGGAGGCCCTCGTCCTGGACGCCGCCCTGCGGCCGGTGCCCCCCGGCGTCACCGGCGAACTGCACATCGGCGGCGCCGGGCTGGCCCGGGGATATCTGGGCCGCCCGGGGCTGACCGCCGAGCGGTTCATCCCCCACCCCTGGGCCGCCCGTCCCGGGCAGCGCCTCTACCGCACCGGCGACCTCGCGCGGCTGCTCCCCGACGGGCGGCTGGAGTTCCTCGGCCGGGTCGACCGCCAGGTGAAGATCCGGGGCTTCCGGATCGAACCGGGCGAGGTGGAGGAGGCACTGAGGCTCCACCCGGACGTGGCCAACGCCGTCGTCACGGTCTCCCGGGACGACCACCCCGCGCCGGACGGCCGCCACGAGCGGGACGGGCAGCCCCCCGAGCGGGAGCGGCGGCTGATCGCCCATGCCGCGCCCCTCCCCGGCCGGGTGCTCCGGCCGGACTCCCTGGCCGCCTTTCTGCGGACCCGGCTGCCCGCGTACATGGTCCCCGCCGTCTTTGTGATCATGGACGCGATCCCGGTGAACTCCTCCGGCAAGGCCGACCACACCGCCCTGCCCCAGCCCGGCAGGGAACGCCCCGACACCGGCCACGCGTACATCGCCCCCGCCGACGACACCGAGCGCGACCTGGTCCGGATGTGGAGCGAGATCCTCGGCCTCGACCGGGTCGGCGTCACGGACAGCTTTCTCGCGCTGGGCGGCAGCTCCCTGGAGATGGTCCGGCTGCGCGACCGCATCCAGCAGGACCGCCGGATCAGGGTCCCCATGGCCGAACTCTTCCGCGCGCACAACATCCGGCTGCTCGCCGCCCATCTCGCCGAGCGGGAGGGCGAACCCGTCCCCCCGGCGCCGTCCGACCTCTCCGACCAGCGCCGCGCGCGGGCCGCACGGCTGAGCGCCCGAACCGGAAGGACCCGCCGTGACCACTGAGCAGACCGCCGACGACCAACTCCTCGACATCGCCGTCGTGGGCCTCGACTGCCGCTTCCCCGGCGCCCGCGACCCGCGCGAGTACTGGCGCCTGATCAAGGACGGGACCGTCGCGATCTCCCGCTTCGACCGCGCGGAGCTGACCGCGCGCGGCGTGCCCGCCTCCGTCCTGGACCATCCGCACCATGTGCCCGCGGGCGGGATCGTCGAAGGGGCCGAGGAGTTCGACTTCGCCTTCTTCGGACTCTCGCCCGGCGAGGCCGCCCTGATCGACCCCCAGCAGCGGATGTTCCTGGAGTGCGCCTGGCGCGCCCTGGAGGACGCCGGCCACGACCCCGCCGTCTTCCCCGGCGCCATCGGCGTGCTCGCCGGACAGACCATCAGCACCCATCTCCCCTCCGGCCTCGGCGAACTGCTCACCAACCCGATGGATGTCTTCCAGCGGATGTCCTCCAACGAGAAGGACTTCCTGCCGACCCGGGTCTCCCACCGGCTGGGGCTGACCGGCCCCAGCATCAACGTCCAGACCGCCTGCTCCACCTCGCTCGTCGCCATCCATCTCGCCGCCCAGAGCCTGCTGGGCCACGAGTGCGACATGGCCGTCGCCGGCGGGGTGTCCTGGACCTCCCTGCGGCCCCAGGGGTATCTGCACCAGCCCGGCGGCATCATGTCGCCCGACGGCGTCTGCCGCCCCTTCGACCGGGACGCGGCGGGCTTCGTCCCCGCCGACGGCATCGGGGTGGTGGTGCTGCGCCGGCTCGGCGACGCCCTCGCGTCCGGCGACCGGATCTACGCCGTGCTGAAGGGCAGCGCCGTCAACAACGACGGCGCGGCGAAGGTCGGTTACACCGCACCGGGCGCGGAGGGGCAGCGCCGGGTGGTGTCCCAGGCGCTGAGCAACGCGGGAGTCCACCCCGACACCGTCGGCTATGTCGAGACCCACGGGACCGCCACCCGCCTCGGCGACCCCGTCGAGATCTCCGCGCTCACCCACGCCTACCGCGCGATGGGCGCCACCGGCACCGGCACCTGTGCCATCGGCTCGGTCAAGGCCGCCATCGGCCACACCGATGTCGCCGCCGGGGTCGCCGGATTCATCAAGGCGGTCCTCGCCCTCCACCACGGGCACCTCCCGCCGGCCGTCCGTCCGGAGCGCGTCAACGAGGAACTCGGCCTGGACGGCAGCCCCTTCCGGCTGAGCGGGGAGGGGTCCCAGTGGAAGACCGGGGAACACCCCCGGCGGGCGGCCGTCAGCTCCTTCGGCATCGGCGGCACCAACGCCCACGCCGTCCTGGAGGAGGCCCCGCACCGCCGGAGCGACGGGACCCGCCGCCGCTGGCATCTGCTCACCCTCTCCGCCCGGGACGCCGATTCGCTCACCCCGCTGGCGACCTCCGCGGGCGCCCTTCTCACCGAGGCCGTCGACAGCGGCCAGGACACCGCGCTCGCCGACACCTGCCACTCCCTGGCCGGGCGCCAGGGCATGCGCCACCGGACGGCGGTCGTCCACCGCGACGGGCACACCGCCGCCCGGAGCCTGCTGGACCACCCCCGCTCCGGCGGATTCCTCGCCGGCGACGCCGAACAGGACCGCCCCGAGGAGACCGTGTTCCTCTTCCCCGGCGGTGGCGCCCACCACGCCGGCATGGGCCGGGGCCTGTACGCCGACGAACCGCTCTTCCGGGACACCGTCGACCGCTGCCTCGCGCTGCCCTGGGACCCGGATCTGCGCCGCCGGGTGCGCGAGGCCATGTACCCGCCCCAGGGGGCCGGACAGGGGGCGCCCGGCGCGCCGGACGCGCTGGCGGACCCCGCGGTCGGGCTGCCCGCGCTCCTCATCACCGAGGTCGCCGCGGGCGAACTCCTCGCCGCCCGGGGCGTGCGCCCCACCACGGTGCTCGGCCACAGCCTCGGCGAGTACGCCGCCGCCTACTTCGCGGGAGTGCTCACCCTGGAGGACGCGCTCGCCGTCGTGGTCAAACGGGGCGAGATCCTGGCCGGGATCGAGGGCGGGGCGATGCTGAGCGTGGCCGCGTCCGAGGAGTCCGTACGCCCCTTCCTCACCGGCCGGCTCTCGCTCTCCGCGGTCAACGGACCCCGGCTGTGCGTCATCGCCGGACCCCGCCGGGAGATCGAGGCGGCCCGGGAACGGCTCGCCGCCACGGGCACCGACAGCCATCTCCTCGCCATCGCCACCGCGGCCCACTCACCGCTGGTGGAGGCGGCGCTGCCCGAGTTCCGCTCCTTCATGGGCGCGATCCCGCTGCGCCCGCCCACCCTGCGGATGATCTCCAATGTGACCGGAGGGGCGGTCGGCGACGAGGTCACCGACCCCGAGTACTGGGTCACCCATCTGAGGAGCACGGTCCGTTTCGCGGAAGGGCTGGACTCCCTGGGCGACGGCAGGCTCGCGCTGATCGAAGCGGGCCCCGGGACCGCGCTGACCACCATCGCCCGCGCCCACCCTCTCGCGGCCCGCGCCACGATCACCAACACCCTGCGCCACCCGCGCGACCCCAGCGAGGACAGCGAGGTCTTCCTGCGGGCGCTGGGACGGCTGTGGGTGGCCGGAGCCGAGGTGGACCGGACCGGCCTGTACGCGGGGGAGCGCCGGTGGCGGATGCCCGCGGCCCGCTACCCCTTCCGCAGGGACCTCTGCCGCCCGGCCGGCTCCGCTCCCGAGCCCCGCCCCGCCGTGCCGGTGTCCCCAGGACCCACCCGTCCCGTCCCGGCGCTCTACGGGGCCGGCTGGCGCCGCCGCGTCGACCCGCCCGCCGCCGCCGGCCGTGTCCGGGACCGGCGCTGGCTCATCCTCTCCGACGGCTCCCCGCTCGCGGACGAACTCGTCACGGTGCTCCGGGAACACGGGGTCAACCCGGCCGTGGCCCGGCCGGGGAGCGCCTTCCGGCAGGCCGGCACCTCCTCCTTCGTCCTGGACCCCGATGACCGCTCCCACTGCCGGCGGCTGCTGGCCGCGCTGGCGGAACCGGCCCCGGGCGCGCGGGAGAACACCCCGCTGAGGGTCGTCGACCTCCGGCCGCTGGCCCCAGGGCCCGCCGGGCCGGGGGCGGCCGGCGCGGCAGGCGCGGCAGGCTCCGGGACGGACCGGTCAGAGGCCGCTGCCGGGGAGCCCGCCGGGGCCGCCGCCCCCGGCCTGGCCGGTCTGCTGGCTCTCGCGCACGCCGCCGGCCACACCACCGCCACCGCCCTCGAACTGTGTCTGGTCACCCGGGGCGCGTTCGATGTCACCGGAGCGGAGCGGCTGACCCCCCGGGCGGCCTGCGCCGCCGGGGCCGCCCTGGCCCTGCCCGTCGAACTTCCCCATGTGCGGCTGCGGGTGGCCGACCTGGACCACGCCGAGACCGGCACCGGTGCCGGTCCCGCGAGCCTGCGCCGCGCCGCCCGCATGCTGGTGGCCGAGACCGTGCCCGCCCCGGGCACCGACCCGGTGGCCGGATACCGGGGCGGCCACCGCTGGCAGCGCCGCTTCCAGCGGCTGGAACCGGTGGCGGGTGCCGCGCCGCTGCGGGCGGGCGGGGTGTACGCCATCACCGGAGGCCTCGGCGGAGTGGGCCGCGAGGTCGCCGCCCACCTCGCCGCCGAGTACGGCGCCCGGCTGGTCCTGATCGGCCGCACGGCCGAGGAGTCCGACGCCCCCGACCTGCTGGTGCGGCGAGGGGATGTCCGCGACCGCGAACGCCTCACGGCGATCCTCCGGGAGACCGCGGACCGCTTCGGCGCGCTCCACGGAGTGATCCACGCCGCCGGGTCACCGGGCGGCGGCATGGCGCAGTTCGTCGACCCCGCCACCCTCGGGGAGGCGCTCGGCGCGAAGGTCGACGGCGCCCACGCGCTCACCGACGCCCTCCTCCGGACCGGCCTCACCCCGGACTTCGTCGCCCTGTTCTCCTCCCTGGGCTCGCTGAGCGGCTCGGCCGGCCTGGCCCCCTACTCCGCCGCGAACGCCTTCCTCGACTCCTACGCCGTCCTGGCCTCCCGCGAACTCGGGCTTCCGGTCGTGGCGCTCAACTGGGACCGCTGGGAGGGCACCGGGATGGCCAGGGAGGCCGAACGGGCCCACCGCGAACTCACCTCCCACGACCTGGGCCCGGCCATGGACCCGGCCGACGCGGTCCGCGCGTTCGTCGACGCGCTCGGCCACGCCCACGCCGGACAGCTCGCGGTCGCCACGATTCACCCCGACGACCTCCTCGACGGCCCGGGCGAGCCGCCCGCCGCGCCGGCCCCCGTCCCCGCCTCCACCGTGCCCGTGCCCGTGTCCGAGTCCGCCTCCGTCGCGCCCCCCGCCGGTGCGGGAGCCGGGGAAGAGCGGCATCCGGCCGCCCGCCGCCCCGGGCTCACCACCGACCGTCTCGCCCCCCGCGACGACCGGGAGCGGGAGGTCCTGGCCATGTGGGAGGCCGCCCTCGGCATCAGCGGCCTCGGGGTCCGGGACAACTTCTTCGAACTGGGCGGCCACTCCCTGATGGCGATGCGCATCGCCCAGCGCTTCAACGACCGCTTCGGCACGGCCGCCACCGCCCAGACGCTCTTCCTCCATCCCACGGTGGAGGGGCTGACCCTGCTGCTCGGCACCGGCGCGACCGGGACCGGCGCACCCGGCCCGGACCCCGGAGGCGCCCGTGGCTGACACCGGGCGCCACTCCGCACGACACCGCCCATCACCCACCGGCACCCACCCGGAGAGAGAGATCAGCGTGCCCCAGCACCCCGCCCCCGGCCTCCCCCACGACGCCCCCGGCGACGCCCGTGCCGACGCCGCCCTCGCGCAGGCCCTGGAATCCGTGTTCGGCACGGGAGCGGCCGACGACACCAGCACCTTCGCGGAGCTGGGCGGCGACTCCCTGCGCGCCGTGCGCGTGCTCTCCGCCTGCTGGCGGACGCTCGGGACCGAGCTGCCCATCCAGGCGCTGAAACCGGCCACCAGGATGGGCGACTTCCGGGAGCTGCTGCGCAAGGCCGTGGCGGAGACGGGCGGCCGGGCCCCGGCGGAGGCCGGCCGCCCGCCGGGAGCGCCGGCCCCCCGGCCCGGCGACCCGGTCCGTCTCCCGCCCGCGCTGGAGAGCCTGTACTCCCTCCACACCGCCGACCCCGGCAACCCCGCCTACAACGTCCCGCTGACCCTGAGCTTCTCCGGCGCCCCCGACCCGGAACGGCTGCGCGCGGCCCTCGCCGACGTCGTCGCCCGCCACGGAGCACTGCGCACGGTCTTCACCTCCGGTGCGGACGGCCCCGTGGGCACACGGACCGAGCAACCGCCGGAGTGGGAGAGCGTCGACCTCTCCCCGCTCCGCGGAGCCGCTCTGGACGCCCGGGTCGAGCGGGAGATCGACGCGGCGGCGCTCGCCCCCTTCGATCTCGCGCGCACCCCCCTGCGCGCCCGGCTGCTGCGGCTCTCGCCGGACCGCTCCCTGCTCGTGCTCGTCCTCCACCACCTGGTCTGCGACGCGTGGTCGCTGCGGCTGATCACCGCCGATCTGCTGACCGCCTGTGCCGAGGGCCCCGGCACCGCGCCCCGCCCACCCGCTCCGGACGCCCTCGACGTGGCGGCCTGGGAGCGCGCGGAACTCGGCCGGGAGCGCCGGGAGCGGCTCGCCGCCCACTGGCGCGGCGCGCTGGCCGGACTCCCCGCCGTGCTGGAGCTGCCCACCGACCGGCCCCGGCCCGCGACCCGCTCCTTCCGCGGCGACCGGATTCCGGTCACGGTCGACCGGGCCACCACCGGCGCCCTGCGCGCCCTGGCGCGGCGGCGGAACGTCACCCTGTTCACCGTGCTCGCCGCGGCCTGCGCGCTCACCCTGCGCCGCCACACCGGACAGGACGACTTCGTGCTGGGCTTCCCCGTCGCGGGCCGCACCCGCCCCGAGTTCGACCAGGTGGCCGGATATCTCACCAAGACCGTGCCGCTCGCCGTCCGGCTCTCCGGCCGGCCGACGCTCTCCGCGCTCCTCACCGGCCTGCACGAGGAGATCGACCGGGCGCGGGAGCACGCCCTGCTCCCCCTGGAGGCCATCGCCGAGGCAGCGGGCGTCCCACGGGAGCCGGGCGTACCGACGCTGATCCAGTGCGCCCTGGTGCTGTTCTCCGGTGACAGCCTTCCCGCGCCGCCCCCGGGTCTGGACGTCGAGATCGCCGAACGCTCCACCGGTACGGCGAAGTTCGACCTCAACTGGTATCTCGACGAGAGCGACGGGGGGCTGAGCGGCTATGCCGAGTACGCCACCGATCTCTTCGACCGGGCCACCGTCGAACGGCTCCACGGCCACTTCGCCCATGCCCTCACCGCCCTGGCCGCCGCCGATCCGGAGACCCCCGCCACCGCCGTGCCCGTGCTCACCCCCGCCGAACGGGCGCTGCTGCTCGACCAGGAGGGCCGGGCGGAGCACGAGGACGGCGCCTGGGAACCCGTCCACCTCATGTTCGAACGCCGGGCCGCGGCGCATCCGGAGCACGACGCGCTCTGGTGCGACGGCGAGCGCGTCACGTACGGAGAGCTGGACGCGCGGGCCGGGGCGCTCGCCCGGGAGCTGCGGCGGCGGGGCATCGGCGCCGAGTCCGTCGTCGGCATCCACATCGCCCGCTCCCCGGACCAGATGGCGGCGCTGCTCGGCGTCCTCAAGGCGGGTGCCGCCTATCTGCCGCTCGATCCCGCCTATCCGGTGGAGCGGCTGACCGCCATGGTGGGCGACGCGGGACCCGCCGCCGTGGTGACCTCCGGACCCGCCGGCACGAAACCGCTGGACGCCGTCCTCGGCGCCACCCCGCTGATCGACCTGAACCGACTTCCGGCCGGGGCAGCGGAACCGCAGGGGCCGCCGGCCCGCGCCACCGAACCGGACGGGCTCGCCTATGTCATCTACACCTCGGGCACCACCGGCCGCCCCAAGGGCGTGCAGATCACCCACCGGGCCCTCGCCAAGGTCATCGCCTGCTCCGTGGAGGACTTCGGGCTCGGCCCGGGCAGCCGGGTCCTCCAGGTCGTCTCGTTCAACTTCGACGCCTCGGTGTGGGAGATCTTCATGGCGCTCTCCTCGGGCGCGACCCTCTGCCTGGGGCCGCCCGATGTCGCCCGCGCCGAGCAGGGCATCGAGGAGGTGATCCGCGCCTCGGGGGCGACCGTGGTCTATCTGCCGCCCGCCCTGCTGTCGCTGGTCGACCCGGCGGCCGTGCCCAGCGTCCGGATCGCGATCACCGGCGGCGATCTGGTGACCGGTGATCTCCGTGAGCGCTGGACGGGACGGTGCCGCTTCTTCGTCGCCTACGGCCCCACCGAGGGGACGATCGTCCAGACCTGGCAGGAGCACGATGAGCGCTTCAGCGCCGCCCTGCCCATCGGGGTGCCCTTCGACGGGGTGCGGCTCTATGTCCTCGACCGCGAACTCGAACCCGTGCCCCCCGGTGCCGTCGGCGAGGTCCACATCGGCGGCACCGCCGTCTCCCGGGGCTATCTCAACCGCCCCGGGACGACCGCCGGACACTATCTCCCCGATCCGCACAGCCCGCTGCCCGGCGCCAGGATGTACCGCACCGGCGACCATGTGCGCAGGCTCCCCGGCGGTGAACTCACCTTCGTGGGACGCCGGGACCACCAGGTCAAGGTGCGCGGCTACCGCATCGAGCCGGCCGAGGTCGAGGCCGCCCTGCTGCGGCTGGACGCCGTCGGCGCCGCGGTCGTCCAGGCCGAGCCGGGCCCCCAGGGGCGCGCCCGGCTCGTCGCGTACGTGGTCGCCCCCGGGCTCCGGGCCGGCTTCGAGCGCGAGGTGAGAGAGGCACTGGCGGCCACCCTCCCCGGCCATATGGTCCCCACCCGCGTCCACCGGGTGCCCACCGTCCCCCTGACCGTCAACGGAAAGGTCGACCGCGCGGCGCTCACCGCGCTCGCGGACATCGACGGCGACCTGCTGGAACAACTGCTGGAACAGGTGGAGAACACCCCATGAGCCCACAGGAAACGGCCCCGGCACCGGCCCCCGGCGAGGCCGCGATCGAGGACATCGGCCCCCTGACCTCCCTCCAGAGCGGCATGCTCTTCCACTGCCTCAAGGCCGCGCGGCCGGGGCCCTACCTGGAGCAGTTCGTGTTCCGCTGCGCCCGCACCGGCCCGGGCACCGGCCCCGTGGTGGACGGCCGGGCCCTGGGCGCCGCCTGGCGCTCCGTCCTGGCCAGGCACTCCGTCCTGCGGACCGGGTTCGTCTGGGAGGAGGTGGACGAACCCCTCCAGGTCACCCTCTCGCACGCGGAGGTGCCGGTCACGGAGACCTCCCTCGCCGGGCTCCCGCCGAGGGAGGCCGAGCGCCGTGTCGAGGAGTATCTGCGGGCCGACCGGGCCGAGGGCCTGGACATCACCCGGCCGCCCCTGATGCGCATCGCCCTGCTCCACGCCTCCGACGCCACCCATCTGATCTGGACGGTCCACCATCTGGTGCTGGACGGCTGGACCATGCCCCGCCTGCTCGCCGAGGCAGGGCGCGCCTACCGGGAGGGCCCGGACAGCGCGCGGGAACGGGAGCCCGCACCACCGTTCCGCGACTACGCCGACTGGCTGGCGCGCCAGGACACCCCGGCCGCCGAGCGGTTCTGGCGCGAGAGCCTCGGCCGCCGGACACCCCCCGCCCGGCTGGTGCTGCGCCCCGGGCCGCCGGGCGAGCGGCGCGGCCGGGTCGAGGGCGGCACCGCTCTCCACGAACTGCCCCCCGCCGTCGGCGCCGCCGCCCGCGCGGCGGCCCGCCGGGCCAGGGTCAGCCTCAGCACCTGGTTCCAGGCCGCCTGGGCGATGACCCTCTCCCAGGCGGCCCCCGGCCCACCGCAGCTGTTCGGCGTCACGGTCGCCCTGCGGCCCGCCGGGCTGCCGGGCGCACAGGAGATCACGGGCCCCTGTGTGAACACCGTGCCCCGGCGGGTGGACGCCGGCGGCGCCGAGTCCGTGCGCGACTGGCTCGCCACGATCCAGCGGCAGCAGAACGCCACCCTGCCCCACCAGCACCTCGGTCTCGCCGACATCCAGCGGCTGTGCGCGACCGAGCCGGAACAGCCGCTCTTCGAGAGCATCGTCGCCTTCGAGAACTACCCGCACCACGGCAGCCTGCTCGATCTCGGCCCTGGGACGGAGTCGACGCTGTGGAAGTACACCGAGGACACCGGCTATCCGCTGACCCTGGTGGTCCTCCCGGCGGACGGCGAGATCCGGCTCCAGCTCTTCCACGACACCGGCCGGTTCGCCCCGGAGGCCGTCCGCACCCTGCTGGGCCGGCTGGAGGCCGCCGTGGGCGCGATGGCCGACGGCCTGGACAGACCGGTGCGCGAGGTCCGGGCCGCCACCGCCGCGCCCGCCGTCGCCCACGGCCGCCCGCCGGCCGGTGACCGCGAGGACGACGGGGCATCCGACGGGTCCGGCGGCCGGGACGGTGACAGCCCGCGGGCCGTCACCCGGCTCCCGCTGCACCGGATCGTGGCGCGGCAGGCCGCCCGCACCCCGGACGCCATCGCCGTCGACGACCACGGCACGCTCCTCGACTACGCCGCGCTCGACGACCGGTCCGGCCGGCTCGCCGCGGAACTCGTCCGGCACGGCGCGGGACCGGACCGTGTCGTCGCGCTGCTCCTGACCCGCTCGGCCACGGCCCTGGTGAGCATCCTCGCCGTTCTCCGGGCGGGCTGCGCCTATCTCGCCCTCGACCCGGACCACCCCGACGAACGGCTGCGGTTCCTGCTGGCGGACTCCGGGGCACGGGTGCTGCTGACCGAGGAGGCCACCCACCACCGGGCACCGGGCACGGAACCGGTCCGGCTGCGCGCGGACCGCGAACCGCCCGCCGCCACCCCGCCCGACGCCGCCGTCGGACCGGACCACCTCTGCTATGTCACCTACACCTCCGGCTCGACCGGGCGCCCCAAGGCCGTGGCGATGCCGCACGGCCCGGTCGTGAACATGCTCGCCTGGGAACTCGCCCACGGCACGGTGCCCGCCCCCGCCCGCACCCTCGCCCAGGTCTCCTTCACCTTCGACGTCTCCGCCCAGGAGATCTTCACCACCTGGGCGGGCGGAGGCACCCTGGTCCTCGCCGGGGACGAGGACCGCCGCGACTTCGAACGCCTGCTGCGGCTCGCCCGCGACCAGGGCATCCAGCGCTGGTATCTCTCCCCGACCGCCCTGGAGCAGATCGCCCTTGCCGCCGATCGGCTCGGCATCACCCTGCCCGAGTTGCGGGAGGTCATGGTCGCCGGGGAGCCCCTCCGGATCAGCGACCCGGTGCGGGCCCTGCTCGCCGGCGCCCGGCACGGCGCGCGCCTGGAGAACCAGTACGGCTCATCCGAGGTGCAGGTCGTCAGCAGCCACCGGCTGACCGGCGACCCGGCGCTCCTGGCCGACCGCCCGCCCGTCGGGAAGGCCGTCGACGCGGTCAGCCTCCATGTCCTCGGCCCCGACGGCCGCCCGGTGCCGTACGGAGTCGCCGGCACCGTCCACATCGGCGGCGCCGCCCTGCCCCGCGGCTACCTCGGACGCCCCGCCACCACGGCGGAACGGTTCGTGCCCGACCCCTTCGCCACGGTCCCCGGCAGCCGGCTGTACGACACCGGCGACCAGGGCGTCCTCTCCTGGGACGGCACCCTGGAGTGCCTGGGCCGCACCGACGACCAGGTCAAGATCCGCGGCTACCGGATCGAACCGGGCGAGGTGCGCACCGCCCTGCGCGCCCTGCCCGGGGTGCGGGACGCCGCCGTGGTCATCAGGGAGATCCAGGGCGACCACCGGCTCATCGGCCATGTCGTCCACGACACGCCGGACGGCGGCGCCTGGGCCGAGCACGAACGGCGGCTGACCGCCGGACTGCGCGCGGTGCTCCCGCCCGCGTTCGTGCCCTGGCGCGTGGTCCGGGTCGACCGCATCCCGCTGACACCGAGCGGCAAGGTCGACCGGCGCGCCCTGCCCGATCCCGAGCCGGCGGCCCGCCCCGCCTCCGCACCCGGTCACGCCACCCGGCCCGCCGCCGCGCTCATGGACCGGCTGTGGACCTCGGTGCTCGGCACCGCCCCGGCAGGCCCCGATGACGACTTCCTGGCGCTCGGCGGCGACTCCCTGCTCGCCATCCGGCTCACCAGCCGGGTCCGGGGCGCGTTCGGCGTGGCGCTCGGCGTCGGCACCCTGCTCGCGGTCCGCACCCCCGGGGCGCTGCTCGCCGCCGTGGAGGAGCAGCTCGGCGGCGCCGGGGCCGCCGACCGCGCCGCCCGCCGCGCCGGACCCCCGGCCACCCCCTGACCACCGCAGAGAGGCACCCATGTCCACAGCGAACTACGCCGAACGGCTGGCCCGGCTCACCCCCGCCCAGAAACAGCGGCTGGAACGGCTGCTGGAGCAGCGCCGCCGCACCCGGGAGGCCGGAGCGGAGCGGGACCGGCCCGCCACCGCCACCGAGGAGGCCCTGGCCCGGATCTGGGGAGAGCTGCTCGGAGTCGACGACCCGGGGCTCCACGACAACTTCTACGAACTCGGCGGGGACTCGATCATCGGGATGCAGATCGCCGCCCGCGCCACCGCCGAGGGCATCCCCGTCTCACCCCAGCAGGTGCTGGAGGCCCAGACCGTCGCCGGTCTCGCCGAGCTGTCCCGCGGCGCCGCGGACGCGGCGCCGCAGGACGGCGAGACCGAGGGCGAGGCGGTCGGCGAGGTCCTGCTCACCCCCATCCAGCAGTGGTTCTTCGAACAGGACATCCCCGACTCCCACCACTGGGACCAGACCCTCCACATCGCCCTGCGGCAGCCCGTGCGGGCCGCGCTCCTGCGCCGCGCCCTCGCCCGCGTCGCCGCCCACCACGACGTCCTGCGCAGCCGGTTCCAGCGCACCGCCACCGGCTGGCGGCACTGGGTGGACGCCCACGCCCCCGACCCCGTGCTCTCCCGCGTGGATCTCACCGGACTGCCGGGGCCGCAGCGCGCCGAACGGGTCCGGCGCGCGGTCGCCGACGCCCAGCGCGACATCGACCTCGGCCGCGGCCCCCTGCTGACCGCGGTGCTCTGCGAGGGCGGCGCGGGCCCCGGGGACACCGGCGCGAACGGGGACTTCCTGGTGCTGATCGCCCACCACCTGGTCGTCGACGGCATCTCCCTGAGGGTCCTCACCGACGACCTGGACCAGGTGTACCGGCGGCTGGAGCGCGGCGAGGACCCCCGGCCCCCGGCCCGTACCACCTCCTTCCGGAAGTGGTCCCGGCTGCTGCGCGAGTGGGCCGCCGACGAGCGGATCACCGGTCAGCTCCCGTACTGGACCGGGGTCCCGGACGCCCGCGCCACCGAGGTGCCCCTCACGGGCCCGGGGGCGGCGCACGAGGGCGGCGCGGAGCCGTCGAACACCGTCGGGCGCAGCGCCGTCGTCACCACCCGGCTGGACCGGGAACTCACCGCGACCCTGCTGCGGCAGGTGCCCGCCCGCGGCACCCAGCCCCACCATCTGCTGCTGGCCGCGCTGCTCTCCGCCTGGCCGCGCACCCCCGGCACGGAGGGCCTCCAGCTCGATCTGGAGGCCCACGGGCGCGAGGTCGTCGCCGGGACGGCCAATGTCTCCCGTACCGTCGGCTGGTTCACCGCCATCCACCCGGTCCGCTTCCCGCTCCCCGCGCCGGACCGGCCCGGGGACGCCGTCGACGCGGTCACCCGGACCCTGGCCGAGGTGCCGGACAACGGTCTCGGCTACGGACTGCTGCGCTATCTGGGAGGGCCCGGCGGGGCCGCGCTGGCCCGGCTGCCGCAGTCCCGGGTCAGCTTCAACTACCTGGGCCGCTTCGAACGCGGCTCGGGCGCCGGAACCGGCGAGATCCTGGGCAATCCGGTCCAGGCCCCCGGCGTCCTGCAGAGCGCCGACGCCCCCCGCCGGTATCTGCTCGACATCGTGGTGACCGCCATGGACCGCGAGCTGACCGCCGAGTTCGTGTTCGCCCGGGATCTGCTCCCCGAGGACGAGGTGCGCCGGCTCGCCGACCACTGGGAGAAGCGGCTGCGGGAACTGGTGGGGCTGCTCACCGGCGCCGCCGGCGGTCTCGACGACCGCCAGTTGTCGGCCGTCCGGCGGCGGATGGGCCTCGGCCCCACCGCCTGAACCGCGCCCCGCCGGAGAAACCCCCTGGGAAGGAGCAGCAGCAGTGGAACAGCTCGGCGCACCACCTCTCGCGGCGGCCCTGGAGAACAGGCCCGCCCTCACCCGCCTCACCGAACGGGTGCTCGCCCACTGGCCCGACCACCTCGCCCACACGGAGGAGCGGTTCCGCGGACTCGACCGCGCCCATCTGGACTTCTGCGAACGCGTCAGCCGGAACATCGCCGCCATCGCCGGGCACGATCCCGACCGGTACGCCCGGAACTACCGCTGGACCTGCGACCGGATGCTGGAGGAGGAGTACCGCTTCCATCTGACCGGGGAGTACCGCTACACCTCCTTCGCCGAGGTCCGCGCCGGCATCGCACTCGAAACCGGCTACATGACCCGGTACACCGACGGCCTGCTGCTCTCCCAGATCTACTGGGTCAACCAGACCCGGGCGCTCCAGACCTATGTCGAGCGCTTCCTCCCCGGGCTCCGCCCCGGGAACACCCTGCTGGAGGTCGGCCCCGGGCACGGACTCCTCCTCGCGCTCGCCGCCGAGCGCCCCGGCGTCCGGGTCACCGGCTGGGACGTGAGCGCCAGCAGCCTGGCGAACACCGCGGACGCCCTGGAGCGCATGGGGGTGCGCACCGCCCGCCTGGAGCACCGCAACCTCCACGACCCCGGCACGGCGGAGAGCTTCGACGCCGTCGTCGCCAGCGAGCTGCTGGAGCACGTCGACGAGCCGGACGAGGCGGTGCGCCGGCTGCGCGGACTGACCCGCCCCGGCGGCCGGCTCTTCATCAACATCCCGGTGAACAGCCCCGCACCGGACCACATCAACCTCTGGCGCACCCCCGAGGAGGTCCACGCGTACCTCCGCGACGGCGGTCTGAGGATTCTCGGCGCCGAGGTGTTCCCCATGACCGGATACACCGAGCGGGAGGCCCGCGACAACCGGGCCACCCTCTCCTGCGCGCTGGTCTGCGAACCGGCGTGACCCCGAAGCCGCCCACCCGGCGGCCCATCTGGAGAAGAGGAGCAGGACATGGCGAGTGACGCACCGTACCGCGTGGTGCTCAACGACGAGGAGCAGTACTCGGTCTGGCCCGCCGACCGGGAGATCCCGGCGGGGTGGCGGGCCGAGGGAACCACCGGCGGGCGCGAGGAGTGCCTCGCCCGCATCGACGCGGTGTGGACCGATATGCGCCCGCGCAGTCTGCGCGAGAGCCTCGCCCGGGCCGGGCACGATGCCTGACCCGATGTCCGCCCCCACCGTCCGGCCACAGGGAAGAGGGAGGGACACATGAGCGTGTCCGCAGCGGAAACCGATCAGATCGTCGACGTCGTGGGCATAGGGTTCGGCCCCTCGAACCTCGCCCTGGCCACCGCGCTGGCGGAGACCGGGCCGCCCGGCTCCGCCGAGGCCGTGACCTCGGTCTTCTACGAACGAGGAGAGCGGTTCACCTGGCACGGCGGCATGCTGATCGACGGCGCCACCATGCAGATCTCCTTCCTCAAGGACCTGGTGACCCTGCGCGACCCGGGAAGCCCCTACAGCTTCCTCGGCTATCTCCAGCAGGCCGGGCGGCTGTCGGACTTCATCAACCACAAGGTCCTCTTCCCGTCCCGCATCGAGTTCCACGGCTATCTCTCCTGGGTCGCCGGATTCTTCGCCGACCGGGTCGAGTACGGAGCGGAGGTCACCGATGTCCGCCCGGTGCACTCCGGTGGTTCCGTGGACTCGCTGGAGGTCGTGGTCCGGCACAGCGGGCCGGACGGCGGGCGCACCAGCGTCCGGCGCGCCCGCAATGTCGTGGTCGCCACCGGTCTGGAGCCGAGCATGCCGCCGGGCGCGGTGCCGGGCGACCGGGTCTGGCACAGCTCGGAGCTGCTGGCGCGGGTCGACACGCTGCCCCGGCACCCCCGCAGGATCGTCGTCGTGGGCGCGGGCCAGAGCGCCGCCGAGGTCACCGAGTATCTGCACCGCCGGTTCGAGACCGCCGAGATCTGCCCGGTCTTCGCCCGCTACGGCTACAGCCCGTCCGACGACAGCCCCTTCGCCAACCGGATCTTCGATCCCGGGGCGGTCGACGCGTTCTACACCGCCGCGCCGGAGGTGAGGCGCGCCCTGCTCGACTACCACCGCAACACCAACTACTCCGTGGTGGACGCCGAGCTGATCGACGAGCTCTACCGGCGGGCGTACCAGGAGAAGGTGACGGGCAACCAGCGGCTGAGAGTCCTCAACACCTCGCGGCTGACCCGGGTGGAGCCCCGCGACGACGGGGTGGAGGTCACGGTCGAGTCCCTCGTCACGCGGGAACGGCTCCGGCTCCCGGCGGACTGCGTGGTGTACGCCACCGGCTACCGCGCCCCCGACGTACGGCGGCTGCTCGGCTCGGTGGCCGGTCTGTGCAAGGCCGACGAACAGGGCAGGCTCCAGACGGAGCGCGACTACCGGGTGGTCACCGAGGGCAGGGTGCGCTGCGGGATCTATCTCCAGGGCGCCACCGAGCACAGCCACGGCATCTCCTCCGGCCTGCTGTCCAACACGGCCGTGCGCGCGGGCGAGGTGGCCCGCTCCCTCGCGCGGCGCCCGGCCGCGGCCGGCCGCGAGTAGGAGAGGCGGCTCCCATGTATGTGCCCAGCCTGTACCGGACCGAGGACCGGACCTGGCCCGTACGGATTCTGGAGGAGAACCCGCTCGCGCTGCTGTCGACGAGCAGGGCATCCGCCGCTCCGTACGCCACCCATGTGCCGGTGATCATTCCCCGGGACTCCCGGGCGGAACTGCTCGCCGGGCAGGACCCGCGCGGCGCCGTGCTCCTCGGCCACATGAACCGGGCGAACCCCCACTGGGCGGCCCTGAGCAGCGGCTCACCGGCCCAGCTCGTCTTCCAGGGGCCCGGCGCCTATGTCTCGCCCGCCGTCTACGACACCGATCCCGCCGCGCCGACCTGGGACTTCGCCGCCGTCCACGTCCACGGCACGCTGCGGCTCATCGACGACGACACCGAGACGCTGGAGGTCGTCACGGCCACCGCCGCCGAGCTGGAGGGACGGTTCGGCGGCGGATGGTGCGCCCACGCGTCGGCGGCGTACTTCGAGGAACTGCTCCCGGGCGTCGGCGCCTTCGCGTTCCGCGTCACCCGGATGGACACCATGCTGAAGCTGAGCCAGGAGAAGTCCCCCGGGGTCCGGAGCGCGGTCACCGAGTGGTTCCGGGCCGGCGGCGGGCGCGGCGCCGAGATGGCACGGCTGATGAAGGACTTCTACCAGGACGGAGCTCCGCGCGGGGAAGGCCCCGCGGAGCCCCCAACCGATCCGTGAGGGGCGGCACCAGTGCAGCAGAGGACCGATGTGCCGCGGGAGCGGCATCACGACACCACACCCGTCCACACCCTCTTCGGGCTCGATGTCGTGGACGAGATGGACGCCGGACGGATGAGCCGGGTGGCGGCCGGAGTCCTCGGCGCGGTGCGGGTGCGGAACTTCTTCTCCCCGCACGAGTGCCGGACCACGGTCGCCTCGCTCGTCCAGGACGCCATGGGGGAGTACGACCAGCGGCTGGTCGGACGGCGGATCGCCAAGCTCGGCCCCGCCGTGTTCGACTACTACAACAGCGCCCGGGTGGAGCCCTCCTACTGGGAGGAAGCCGCTGCCGCGGCCCGGGTGCGCTCACGGCTGCTGGACGGCCGGGACCCGCTCGGCCTCGCCGGCGACCGGCTCGCGGCCGCGTGGCAGCAGGAGGTCACGCCCGCCACCGTCGGCGGCGCACCGCTGTTCGCGGGCATGATCCGGGAGATGTACCAGGGCGCCGGCCTCCACTTCGACGAGGTGGAGCGGGAGTTCCCGGCGGGTCTGGACGAGACCCCGCTGAGCCAGCTCGCCTTCAACTGCTATCTGGAGACCCCGCCCGACGGAGGCGCGCTGACCGTCTTCCGCCGCCGCTGGCGCCCGGACGACGAGCACCACCGGGACGGCTACTGGTACCGGCCCGAGGTGGTCGCGGGCGAGCCGAGCCTCACCGTCGCCCCCGCCACCGGCGACGCGATCGTCTTCGACCCCCGGAACTACCACATGATCGAGGCCAACCGGGGCGGCCGGAGGGTCACCCTCTCCTTCTTCATCGGGTTCTCCCGCCACGGCAACCTCCTCCTCTGGTCCTGAGCCCGCCCCACTCCTCCCCTCCCCGGAGCCCCGCGCGGGACCGCCCCCACCGACCGACTGGAGTGCCATGACCGCCGCCGCCGCACCGCACCGGGCCACCGGCCCCCGCGTCGCCCGCCGCCGCCGCTATCTGATGTGCCGGCCGGAGTTCTTCGACGTCACCTACGCCATCAACTCGTGGATGGACCCCGGGAAACCCGTCGACACCGCGCTGGCCGTCACCGAGTGGGAGCGGCTGCGCTCCCTCTACCTGGAGCTGGGGCACGAGGTCGAGCTGATCCCCCCGCTGCCCGGCCTGCCGGACATGGTGTACGCGGCCAATGGCGCGACCGTGGTCGGCGGCCGGGTCCTCGGCGCGCGCTTCCGCGACGCCGAGCGGTCCGCCGAGGGCCCCGCCCATCTGAGCTGGTTCCGGGAGCGGGGCTTCACCGAGGTGAGGGAGCCCCGCCACATCAACGAGGGCGAGGGCGACTTCCTCGTGACCGACAGCTGGATTCTGGCCGGGAGGGGTTTCCGCAGCTCGCCCGAGAGCCACGCGGAGGCCCAGGAGTTCTTCGGCCGCCCGGTGATCGGCCTGGAGCTGACCGACCCGCGCTACTACCACCTGGACACCGCCCTCGCCGTACTCGACGGCGACGAGATCATGTACCACCCGGAGGCGTTCTCCCCGGGGAGCCGCGCCGTCCTGCGGCGCGTGTTCCCCGGAGCGCTGCTCGCCGGTCCGTCCGAGGCCGGGGTGTTCGGGCTCAACGCCGTCAGCGACGGCCGCCATGTCGTCCTCCCCGAGGCCGCCACCACCCTCGCCGCCCGGCTGCGCGAGCGGGGCTTCGAGCCGATCGGGGTGGATCTGACGGAAC
Source organism: Streptomyces sp. NPDC001889 (assembly GCF_053594535.1). Classification (NCBI taxonomy): domain Bacteria; kingdom Bacillati; phylum Actinomycetota; class Actinomycetes; order Kitasatosporales; family Streptomycetaceae; genus Streptomyces; species Streptomyces sp. NPDC001889. Next base: position 118,876 of record NZ_JBSFER010000018.1, on the reverse strand, counting down.
TCCTCAAGGGCGGCGGCAGCGTGAAGTGCTGCACCCTGGAGATCAGACCCCCGCAGGATTAGTTGCCTTATCCAACGAATCTGACGTGAAATCACCCCCCGTTGATCCACGGTGTCGGGCAGTATCAATCGTCAGGAAGGGGCCGGCACTGTTCCGGACCCGGCGAGCGGGGTCCGCGGGAGGGGCCCGGGGCGCTGCCGACGGCACCCCCGGCGCGCACCCGTCCGGCCTCCCGACGGATGGAGCGGCAGGGCATGGAGAAGCCTTTCACGCCGGGACGGAACAGGTCGTGCGGACTCGCCGGGCTCCCCCGCCCGCCGTGCGGCCTTCCGTGCCCCCCACCCCGAATCGGGCGCAACCGAGACCGCGAGGAGTATGGGTGTGAAGTTCCAGGTACTGGGGCCGCTGAGCGTCGTCGACGGCGGAGTCCCCGTGATCGCAGGAGGACCCAAACAACAGGCCCTGCTCGGGCTGCTGATCGCCCGCTGCGGCACCGTCGTCCCGGTGCCGCAGATCGTCGACACCCTCTGGCAGCGCAGTCCGCCGTCCACCGCGCAGGCCCAGATCCACAGCAGGATCAGCACCCTCCGCCGGGTGCTCGGGACCCGGGCGATCGTGACCCATCCCTCCGGCTACCTCCTGGACGTCGCGCCGGACGCGGTCGACGCGCACCTCTTCGAGGCGGAGGTCGAGAGCGCCCTGGAGTGGGAGGCGAGGGGCGCCTTCCAGAAGACGGCCGCGGTGCTCCGCGGGGCGCTCGGCCGCTGGCGGGGGGAGTGCGCCTTCCAGATGCTGGACGGTGAACTCTTCGACCGGGAGGCCGGCCGGCTGGCCGAACTGCGGCTGCTCGCGCTGGAGCACTGCATCGGAGCGGATCTGGAGACCCGGGACGCCGCCGAACTCGTCCCCGAACTGGTGGATCTGGTCGCCGCCCACCCCACACAGGAGCGGCTCCACCGCCATCTGATGGTGGCGCTGGACCGCAGCGGACGGCGCAGCGACGCCTTCAACGTCTACTGGAGCCTGCGCAGGAGACTCGCGGACGAGTTCGGCGCGGACCCGGCCGAGGACATCCAGCAGCTCTACCAGTCGCTGCTGTCGGGCACCGCGGGCGACGGCGGACCGGACCGGCCCGCACGCCGCCCCGCCCCCTGCCGGGCCGGCGACGCGGCGGCCAGCCAGCTCCCGCCGGACATACCGGATTTCACCGGCCGGACGTCCGAGCTGCGGCAGATCGTCGCCCGGCTGGTCAACGGCGGCGCGGCCCACGCCGACACGGCCCCGCGCGCCGTCGTCGTCACCGGGATGCCCGGCGTCGGCAAGAGCACCCTGGCACTGCGCGCGGCGCACAGCCTCCACGAGGAGTTCGTCGACGGCCGGCTCTATGTCGACGCGGCGGCCTACCCGCGCTCCGAGGAGGGGCTGCGCGCCGTGCTGGGCCGGCTGCTGCGGGGACTGGGCGCGGCCGAGGGCACGGTGCCCGAGTCCGCCGGGGAGCGGCAGGACCTGTACCGCAGCCTGGTGGCGTCCCGCAGTGTGCTGCTGGTGGTCGACAACGTTGCCGGACCGGAGGATCTGCGGGCGGTGATCCCTCCCAGCGGAAGGTGCGCGGTTCTGGTCACCGCCCAGGCCGCCACCCTGACGGTCGAGGGAGCCCTGCGCGTACCGCTCGGCCCGCTGGCGCCCGAGGAGGCCCGGAGCCTGCTCTTCTCGGGGCTTCCCGCCAGACGCGACGAGGAACAGGGACCTCGGACCGAGGAGGTGCTGGCCCGCTGCGCCGGGCTGCCCATGGCGATCCGGTCGGTGGGCACCCTCCTCGCGTCCCGGCCGCACTGGTCGATGGCGCATGTCACCGAAGCGCTCTCCCGGGAGGAGAGCTGGCTGGAGCGGCTGGGCACCCCCGGCCGCTCCATCGTCAGCACCTTCGACGGCGCGCTCCGCGATCTGCCGGAGGACGACCGGGGGCCGCTCTCGGCCCTGGCCGTCTTCGGCCGCACGGCCCTGACCCCGTGGATCGCCGGAGTGCTCATCGGCCGTCCGGCCACCCGCGCCCGGGAGGTCCTCGACCGTCTCGCCGACCGCGGCCTGCTGGCCGTGCGGTGGTCGGAGCGCACCCACTCCTGGAGCTATGGCCTCCATGAGCTTCTCCGGGTCCATCTGCTGGCCCGGATGGACCCCGCCGAGGCCGTGACCGTCCAGCTGCGCGCCCTGCGGGGATGGCTGGAACTGGCGGAGAGGGCCACCGGGGCGCCCCGGTCCGGCGGCGGGCGCACCCCGCCCGACGCGGGCGCGGGACCGGCGGCCTCCCTCTTCACCGTCGGGGCCGGTCACGGACGGGCCCACCAGGAGCGGGAATTCCTCCGGGCCGTGCTGGGCCGGGCCGATGAGCGCTTCGGCCCGGCCGTCGCCTCGGGGCTGGTCATCGGGGACGGGCGCCGGGAACCCGGTGAGCTGCTCGCGCTGCTGCGCACGGCCGCCGCGCGGGAGGGCGGCGCTCCCGCGGAGGCGGGGACGTCCCGCCCTCCGCACCCGCTGGCCGACCCCGGCCCGCTCTGCCCGGCCGGACCGCCCCCGCCGCCCCGGCCCGCCTCACGCCTGTCGCTCCTGCGCCACCCGGTCTGACGCGCCCGCCCCCGCGCCCCCCTCGGCGCGGGGGCTCTCGCGCGGCCCGCCCCGCAGCGTGAACAGCGCCACGGCCGCGCCCGCGAGGGCGAAGCCCAGACCGGCGCCCATGGCGACCGACTGAGCGTCGGAGAACGCCTCCCGGGCGGTGCCGGCCAGCGCCGACAGGGCCGGGTCCGTCTCCGTGTACGCCAGGGTCTCGGCCAGCGAGCCCCGCGCGTGCCCGGGCACGTCCCCGGAGAGCAGCTCCCGGTAGACGGCCGTCAGCAGACTGCCCAGCACCGCCACGCCCAGGGCGATGCCCATCTGCTGGTGCGTGTCGTTGAGCGCCGATCCCATCCCCGCCCGGTGCGGCGGTACGGCGGAGAGCACCGTGCTGGTCCCCGCCGGGCTGGCGAACCCGGTGCCGCCGCCGCACAGCAGCAGCCCGGCCGCCACCACCGGGTAGGGGGAGCCGGGGGTCAGCGTGACCAGGACCGCGAAACCGCAGGCCGTCACGGCGAAGCCGGTGACGATGGTCGCCCGCGCGCCGATCCGCCCGGGCGCCCGCCCGCCGAAGACGGAGCCGATGACCACACCGGCCGCGAGCGGGGCGACGGAGAGCCCGGTCAGGGTGGCGCTGTAGCCGTGGACCAGTTGCAGATACTGGCTCAGGAGGAAGAGCGTGCTGCCCGTCGCCACCGACAGCAGGGCGATGGCGAAGCTGGCACCCGCGAACGTACGGTCCCGGTAGAGCGACAGATCCACCATCGGCTCCGCCGACCGCCGCTGGCGGAGACCGAAGGCCGCGAGCGCGATCGCGGAGAGCGCGAAGGAACCGAGGACGACCGGCGCGGTGAACCCCTCCTCCGGCACCGCGATCACCGCCCACACCAGCGCGACCATGCCCAGGGTGACCAGGACCGCGCCCAGCGGGTCCAGGGGCCGCCCCTCGGGGTCACGGGACTCGGGGACCAGCTTGAGCGTCCCGAACAGCGCCACCGCCACCATCGGCAGGTTGATCAGAAACACCCCGGCCCAGCTCCACCAGTCCACCAGGATGCCGCCGAGCAGCGGCCCGAGGCCCATCGCCGCCGAGGCCACCGCCGCCCACACCGCGAACGCCCGGGGGCGTTCGCGCGCGGGGAAGACCTGCACGATCACGGCGAGGGTCGCGGGCATCACCAGCGCCGCGCCCACACCCATGGCCGCCCGCATGCCGATCAGCCACCACACCGACTGGGCGGCGATGGCGCCGAGCGAGGTGACCGCGAAGACGATCAGCCCGATGACCATCGTCCGCCGGCGCCCGTAGCGGTCGGACGCCACCCCCGCCGCCACCAGCAGTCCGCCGAAGACCACCACATAGGAGTCGAGTACGGCCTGGAGTTCACCGGTGGAGGCGTTGAAGGCCCGGCCGATCGAGGGCATGGCCACATTGAGGACCGTGTTGTCGATGACGATCACCAGGAGCGCCGAGCAGAGCGCCACCAGGATCAGCCAGCGCCGGGGGTGCCCCTCGGCCCCCGTCTGTTCTTCCGTCACTGAGCACCTCTCCACGGCCTGTTGGCCCTACGGCCAAGGGTTGCGTCCAACGCTGATCCAGTAATCCAACACTGTATGAGCGAGTCGTCGCAGTGTACAGAGGTGCGGGGGGTCGGGTCATGCGCCGGGGCCGCCGCCGGCGGATGAACGGGCCCTTCGTTCCGTGTGGTTGGCGGCGCGGGCCGGTACCGCCGAGGGCGCTCGCACCGCGCGGGCGCGGGTCGGGTGACCGCCCCCGGGCCCGCGCGCCCCGGTCACCCGGCCCGTCGGGCGACGGAGGAGGGAGCCCGGAGCGCGGGTGCCTCCCGGGCGCGGCCCAGTTCGCGGTCGGCCCGGGCGATCAGGGCCCGTACCGCCGAGATGTCGGAACCCATCAGCGCGGCCGTGCGGTCGAGCGGGAGGCCGAGTCCGCGGTGGAGCAGCAGGGCGTCGGCGGGTGGCGCGGGCAGAATCCGGTGAGCCGGGGAGCGGGTGCCGGGGACGCCGGACGCGTGGCGCGTCACGGTGTCCCCGAGCAGCAGCCAGGCCGCCGCGGCGGTCGACGGGCTGCTGAGCATGCGCGCCCAGGCGTGGGCTATCGCGGTGAACGCCTCATCGACGGCGGCCGATGCCACCGGCTCCAGCCCTATGCGGGCCCGCGCGTACACGGCGTAGTCGCTCCGGACGAGCTGGCGGAAGGCCTGGTAGTCGAGGCGGTGGAGGGCGGGCGGGGAATGGCGGTGCTGCGGGGCTGACGGCTTCTGCACGGCCCCGGACCTCCTCGGGTGTGCGAGGTCCACGGACCCGCCGGCCCGGTGAGGGCCCCGGCGGGGGTGGAGTGGAGGCGGGCCGCGCGGTACGGGACGGGGTGCGGCGGCCCGGGTCCGCGGCCGGCCGGCCGCCGGGGACCCTTCCACCCGGTGGCGGCTCCTGCCCGCCGCGGATCGTGTGAGCGTACGGTCCGTCAGCCGCCCTGGCCGGCGGCGGTGCCGGGCCCGGCGCACGGGCCGCCGGCGCGGGGACCTGTTTGCGGTGGTGCCGGGTGCGGGATACTTCCGGCACGGGACGCCGGGAACGGGAGTGAGCACTCTCGGCGGAACGGGTCAAGCATCGACGGCAGACTCCTTGCTTGATCATTTGGCCCTGGAGCGGTGGCAGCCGCCCAGGGCCTTCTCGCTGCGTCGGACCGGCCTCCCGGGCCGACTTTCCCGATGACCGTACCGCCTTGCCGGGCTGTTGGTGGGCCCTCGGACCGGCGGCGAATCCGCCGCCGGTGGACGGCGGCACCGCTCTCCGGAACTGTTGACGATTAGTCAAGGCGACGCAGAACCGGATGCCTTGGTCACCTTGATGGAAACTGATCGATGACTGCGCTTACTCGGCTTTTTTGTGCAGCATTCTGATCAAGTGCGACAGAGTTGCCGTTTCGGAACTATCGCATTGGCATATGACATCACGTGCAGTCGATCGGTGGTCGCCCAACGGCAGTTGACTGAATTCACCCGTGAGAGTGAAGTGAGTGCTGGGACACCCCGGAACCGGGATGTGAGTGGTAAGCGCTCTCAGCAGATGCGGGGCAACTGCTCGCCCAGCGGCAGATCGACCACCCGGGTTCCGCCGAACGCCGTACGGGCGACCACCATCCCCGGATGCTCCGGCACACACTCCCCGATCACCGCGGCACCGGCGCCCAGCGGATGCGCCCGCATCGCGGCGAGCACCGCCTCCGCGTGCTCACGCGGCACGAAGGCGACGAGCTTGCCCTCATTGGCCACGTACATCGGGTCCAGACCCAGGATGGCGCAGGCGCTGGCGACCTCCGGGGGCACCGGCACGGCCCGCTCCCGCACCACCACACCGACGCCCGCGGCGGCGGCGATCTCGTTGAGCGCCGCCGCGAGACCGCCCCGGGTGGGATCGCGCAGCACATGCAGATCCGGGGTGACGGCGAGCATCGCCCCGACCAGCCCGCCCAGGGCCGCGCAGTCGCTCTCGATCCCCACCCCGAACTCCAGGCCCTCGCGCACGCTCATGACCGCCACACCGTGGAGCCCGATCCCGCCGCTGACGATCACCACATCGCCCGGCTCGGCCCGCTCCGCCCTGATGTCCACCCCGGGCGGGATCAGCCCGATCCCCGAGGTGTTGATGTAGACGCCGTCCCCGTGGCCCGCCTCCACCACCTTGGTGTCCCCGGTGACCACCTCGGCCCCCGCCGCGCGGGCCGCGTCGCCCAGCGCCCGGGCGACCCTGCCCACCAGTTCGATCTCCACCCCCTCCTCCAGGATGAAACCGCAGGAGAGATACGCGGCCCGCGCCCCGCTCATGGCGAGATCGTTCACCGTGCCGTTGACCGCGAGATCCCCGATGCTGCCCCCGGGGAAGAACAGCGGCCGGACCACGAACGAATCCGTGGAGAACGCGAGCCGTGCCCCGCCGAGACCGATCGCGGCACTGTCGCCGAGGGCCGCGGCCGGCGGACCGCCGAAGGCCGGCAGGAAGAGGTGCTCCACCAGCTCGGCGGACATCGCACCGCCCCCGCCGTGCCCCATGACGACCCGGGGATGATCCCGCAGCGGCAGCGGACAGCTCCAGCCGCAGAGATCGGGTGCCGTGGGGGACTGGGTGCCGGAGAGGGTGTCAGCCAACGGGGTTCGCCTCCAGAGGAGTGGCCTGGGTGCCGAGACGGCGGTAGAGGTAGTACGCGGCGCACGCGCCCTCACTGGACACCATCGTGGCGCCCAGCGGTGTGCGCGGTGTGCAGGTGGTGCCGAAGGCCGCGCACTCGTTCGGCTTCAGCAGCCCCTGGAGCACCTCCCCGCTGCGGCACTCGGCGGGTTCGCTGGTGGTGATGGACGCGACGTCGAAACGGTGCTCCGCGTCGTGGTCGCGGTAGCGGGGCGAGAGCCGCCAGCCGCTCAGCGGGATCGTCCCGATCCCCCGCCACGCGCGGTCGGTGACCTCGAATACATCCGCCAGCATGGCGCGGGCCGCGGGATTCCCCTCCGGCCGCACCGCGCGCGGATAGGCGTTCTCCACCGTGTGCTCACCGCGCTCCAGCTGCCGCACGGTGCGCCGGATGCCCTCCAGGATGTCCAGCGGCTCGAATCCCGTGACCACGATCGGCACCCGGTGGCGCGCCGCCAGCTCGGGGTACTCGTCCGTCCCCATCACGCTGCACACATGACCGGCCGCCAGAAAGCCCTGCACCCGGCAGTGCGGTGAGTTCATGACGGCGTCGATGGCGGGCGGCACCCGGACGTGCGAGACCAGCATGCTGAAGTTGCGGACACCGCGTCCGCGGGCCTGGTGCACGGCCATCGCGTTGGGCGGGGCGGTGGTCTCGAAGCCGATGCCGAAGAACACCACCTCGCGGTCCGGGTTCTCCACCGCGATCCGCAGCGCGTCCAGCGGCGAGTACACCACCCGGACATCGCCCCCCTCGCCCCGCACCCGGAAGAGATCGCGCCCGGTTCCGGGCACCCGCAGCATGTCCCCGAACGAACAGAAGATCACCCCGGGCCTGGAGGCGATCTCCAGGGCCTTGTCGATGACCTCCAGCGGGGTGACGCACACCGGACACCCCGGGCCGTGGATCAGCTCCACCCCCTCGGGCAGCAACTGGTCGATGCCGTGCCGGATGATGGTGTGGGTCTGTCCGCCGCACACCTCCATCAGCGCCCACGGCCGGGTCACCGCCGCCCTGATGTCGTCGAGCAGGCCGCCGGCCAGCTCCGGATTCTGGAACTCCGCCAGATACCTCACCGCTGCTCCTCCCAGGGATCTCCGAACTCCTCCTGCAACAGACCGAGTTCGGCGAAGAGATCGAGCGTTCTGCGCGCCGACTCCTCGTCCAGCCGTTGCAGCGCGAAACCGACGTGCACGATGGCGTACTCGCCGACCTTCAGATCCGGCAGATACTCCAGACACACGTCCTTGACCACTCCGCCGAAGTCCACCACGGCCATCCGGGCACCGTCGCGCTCCGCGATCTCCATCACCCTGCCGGGCACCGCCAGACACATGGAGCCGTCTCCTCTCAGGCCGCGACCCGCGCGGCCACCATGAGCTGGCCGAGGGCCAGTCCTCCGTCGTTGGGCGGTACGCGGCGGTGCCGCAGCACCCGGAAGCCGTCCGCCGCCAGCCCGCGCGCGCACTCCGACAGCAGCAGGGCGTTCCCGAACACCCCGCCGGTCAGGGCCACCGTCCCCAGCCCGTGCCGCTCCCGTGCCGCCGCGCAGATCCGCCGTACCAGCTCCGCGACCGCCGCGTGGAAACGGGCCGCCACCAGCCCCGCCGGAGCACCCGCCCGCAGCTCGGCCACCGCCGCGCGCAGCACCGGCGCGGGGTCGGCGAGCCACCGGCCGTCGCCGCGGCGCAGCGCGAAGCGGTAGCCCTGCGCCGGGCCGTGGGCATGGGCCGCGCCCTCCAGCTCGATGGCCGCCTGGGCCTCGTACCCGGCCCGGTGGCAGATGCCGGCCAGGGACGACACCGCGTCGAAGAGCCGGCCCATGCTGGAGGTGGGGACGGAGTGCAGCCCGGACTCCAGCTGCCGCTCCAGCACCCGGAGTTCACCGTCCGGACAGGCCGCGACCGGCGCCAGCTCCGCCGCCCACCCGATCCCCGCGGCCCGCAGATGCGCCAGCGCCATCCGGTACGGACGGGCCACCGCCGCGTCACCGCCCGGCAGCGGCACATAGGCGAGCTGGGCGAAGCGGCGGAAGCCCGCGTAGTCCGCGATCAGGATCTCGCCGCCCCAGACGGCGCCGTCGTCGCCGTACCCGGTGCCGTCGAAGGCGACCCCGATCACCGGCTGTTCGCCGTCGAGGCCGTGTTCCGCCATCGCCGCCGCGACATGGGCGTGGTGGTGCTGGACCCGGACCAGCGGCCGGCCGGCCGCCCGGTGCGCGGCGCGGCGGGCGGAGCGGTAGCCCGGGTGACGGTCCGCCACCAGCACCGAGGGCGCCACACCCGTCAGCGCCGTGAGATGGTCCGCCGCCCGCCCGAAGGCGTCCAGGGTCGCCAGATCGTCCATGTCGCCGATGTGCCCGGAGAGCCAGGCGCGCCGGCCGGCGGCGACCGCGAGGGTGTTCTTGAGGTCACCGCCCGCCGCGAGGACCGGCCGGACCTCCAGCGGCAGGTCGACCGGCGCGGGGACACAGCCGCGCGAGCGGCGCAGCGACAGCGGCACCGAGTCCACGACCCGTACCACCGAGTCGTCGCACGGCACATGGATCGGCCGGTCGTGCGCCAGCCAGGCGTCCACCAGCGGGGCGAGCCGCTCCAGTGCCTCCCCGTCGTCCGTGACGATGGGCTCGCCGGCCAGGTTGGCGCTCGTCATCACCAGCAGCCGGGGGCCCTCCGGGTCGCCCGGCAGCCCCAGCAGCAGATGGTGCAGCGGGGTGTACGGCAGCATCACCCCGAGGTCGGGCCCGCGCGGGGCGACGGCGTCGAGCACCGGCGCCGCGCCCGGACCGGCCGGGCGGCGGCGCAGCAGGACGACCGGCCGGACCGGCCCGGTCAGCAGCGACCGCTCCACCGCCCCCAGCTCCACCAGCGGTTCGACCTCCCGGAGATCGCGCGCCATCACGGCGAAGGGTTTGTCGCCCCGGTTCTTCCGGCGCCGCAGCAGGGCGACGGCCTCCGCGTTCCGCGCGTCGCACGCCAGGTGGTAGCCGCCGATGCCCTTGACCGCCACCACCGCCCCCTCCGCGAGCAGCAGGCGGGCCCGCCCCAGCGCGGCCTCGCCGTCGAGGGCGGGCGCGCCCGGCGCGATCAGCGCGAGCCGGGGGCCGCAGTCGTGACAGGAGATGGGCTGGGCGTGGAAGCGCCGATCGGCCGGATCGCGGTACTCGCGGGCGCACGCGGCGCACATCGGAAAGCCCGCCATCGTGGTGGCCGCGCGGTCGTAGGGGAGCGCGGTGACGATGGTGAAGCGGGGGCCGCAGGCGGTGCAGGTGAGGAACGGGTGCCGGTGGCGGCGGTCGGCGGGGTCGGTGAGTTCGGCCAGGCAGTCGGCGCAGGTCGCCGTGTCCGGGGGGATGAGCGCGGACCCGGTGGGCCCGTCGTCCGCGCGTGTGGCGGCGATGGCGAAGCCCGCCGTGCCGGCGACCGCGATGGGCTCGTGCCGCACGGACGCCACCCGGGCCGCCGCCGGGGCGTCGGCCGCCACCCGGCGGCAGAAGGAGTCCACGGCGTCCGCCGGGCCCTCCACCTCGGCGAGCACACCGTCGCCGGTGTTGCCGACATGGCCGGAGAGCCCCAGCCCGGCGGCGAGGGTGTAGACGAACGGGCGGAAGCCGACGCCCTGGACGAGCCCCTGGACGGTGACCCTCACCCGCAGCGGAGCGGTGTCCGCTTCCGGGGCGGGGGTCACCGCTGGTCCGCGACCGGGTGCCCGTGGCGGGGGACGGCGGGGGAGCGGGGTGCGGCCGGCGGGTCCGGGGCGGTGCGCGGCGGAGGGCCGGAGACGGAGAGCGCCGGAGCGGCGGCGGGCTCCGTGCCGCCGGCGGGGTGCGGCTCCGGGTGCGCGTGCGGACGCGCGTACGGCTGTGTGTGCCGCACCGGGTCCTGCTCCGGGTGCGGGTGCGGATGCGGGTGCGGGTGGTCCGGCGTACGGGCCATCACCGGCTCATGGGCCCGCGCTCCCTCGCACACGGCCAGCGCCCGCTCCAGCAGCGCCCCGGCCCCCTGCCCCCGGCGGGCCGAGGTGAACACCACCTCCACCCCCGGGTTGACCCGGGCCACATTCGCCAGAAAGGTGTCCCGGTCGAACTCCACGGCCTCCGCGAGATCGGCCTTGGTGACCAGGACCAGCTGCGCCAGCCCGAACGCCCCCGGATACTTGAGCGGCTTGTCCTCGCCCTCGGTCACCGACGCCAGCGTCACCCGCAGCGACTCGCCGAGGTCGTAGGAGGCCGGACAGACCAGATTGCCGACGTTCTCGACGAAGAGCACCCGGGCCTCGGCGGGCAGCCAGCCGGCCAGATAGCCGCGCAGTGTCGCGGCCTCCAGATGACAGAGCCCGTCGGTGTACACCTGCTGGACCGGCACCCCCGTACGGGCCAGCCGCCGGGCGTCGTTCTCGGTGGCGAGATCCGCGGTCAGCGCCGCCACCGGCACGCCGCGCTCCCGGGCCAGCGCGAGCTCGACCTCCAGCAGCGCCGTCTTGCCGCTGCCCGGACTGGAGAGCAGATTGACGGCGATGGCCCCCCGGCCGGCCAGCTCGGCGCGCAGCGCCCGCGCGCTGTCGTCGTTGCGGGCGAGGACCGCCTGCCGGAGATCGGCCGTACGGCACATGGGAATCCGCCTTCCTCGTCAGCCGTGGGCACGCAGCGGGCCATCGGCCCACGCGACATCCCTGATCTGGAGTTCACGCCCCGTCAGCAGCTCGGCCCGTGCCCCGCCGCAGCGGGGACAGACCAGGTCCGGGGGGACACCCGGAGGCCACTCGACCCCGCAGGGACCGCACCGGGCGAGCGCCGGGACGCTCCGGATCTCCAGCCGGGCACCCTCCAGGACCGTCCCCTCGCAGACCAGCGCGAAGCAGAAGTCCAGAGCGTCCGGCACCACTCCGGCGAGTTCGCCGACCTCCAGGCGCACCGATGCCACCGAGGCGGCGCCGTGCCGGCCGGCGGCCCGGACCACCTGCTCGACAACGGCCTCCGCGATCGACATCTCGTGCATCGGTGCGCCTCGCTCCCACTCCACTGTGCCGGCGGCCGGCCCCGGCCGGCCGCGCGGTGTGACAGCGGCTCCATTGCACGGCGGAGCCGCCGCCCCGCGGGTGCGCCACGCCGCGGCCGGCCCCGGCGGGACCCATTCGCAGCAGTGCGGCCCGGGAGGACGGCGCGCGGCGGCTCACATACGGGAGATGCGGACGTACCGCTTGAGGTCGGGCAGGGTCTGCCAGAGGACCGCACCGACGGCGGCCCCCAGGGCCGCAGCGAACACAGCTTTCACCATGGTGACGCCTTTCTTCCGGACAGCTCGGCCCCCACGCTCTCCCCGCCCGCGTCCATGCCCCCGTCCGTCTCCCCGTCCCGGCCCACGACGTCGAGAATCAGCCGTACGGCCCCGTCCACCGCGGCGGCCACCGGCGCGCTCAGCCCGATGCCCTCCTCCAGCGACGCGGGCTCGCACCCGACCACGAGCACCCGCCCGGGCGGTACGCCCCCGGTGCCCGCGCTGAGCGCCGCCAGCAGCGCCAGCACGGCGTCCGGGCCCATCCGGTGCCCGTCCAGCACCGCCGGCCCCCCGGGCTCCACCGCCCCGGTGCCGGCGTCGATCAGATACACGGTTCCGGGCGCGCCCCCGCGCGCGGCGGCGTCCACCAGCACCACCGTCCGGTAGCCGTCGAGGAGCTGATACGCGAGATGGACGCCCCGCACCCCGGCGTCGACCACCTCCACGCCGTCCGGCACCCCGGCGAGCCCGAGCCGGCGGACGGCCTCGACGCCGAAGCCGTCGTCGCCGAGGAAGACATTGCCCACCCCCGCGACGAGCACCCGCCCGGCGGTCACGGCCCCTCCAGCGGGGTGACCTCGTCGGGCTGGAAGTAGCGGAACCGGCCCTGCGCGCGCCAGAGATCCGCGCCCGGGTCGCCGTCGACCGTGACCGCCAGGTGGACCGAGCCGTCGACATCGTGCAGCACCGCCTCCACCAGGGCGGTGCGCCCGTGCAGGAACTGGTCCTGGGCGTCGGTGCGGCGGTGCCCGGGGCCCAGCACGACCCGGCTGCCCGCGCCGACCGCGTGACCGTCGATCAGCACCCGGTCCCGGGCGGGGTCCACGTCCCGGTCGCCGCCCGGGTCCCACCACGGCTGCGGCTCGCCGTCCGCTCCGGGACCGGGGCCGGTGACCCCGCGCAGCGCCCGTACCGCACCGTGCAGCCGCTCCAGCACCTCGGGCGGGAGGGAGTCGGCCAGATCGATCACCGCGCCCGCCCGCTCGTCGGTGCCGCGCGCCTCACGCTTCTCCCGGTCGGTCAGGGCCGCCGTGCGCAGGGCCAGGATCTCGTCGATCTCGGTGGAGTCGTAGAGCGCGCCCGGGCTCTCCGGGGCGATCCGCGGATGGTCCTCCAGGATGATCGGCGACGACAGCACCACCCGGTCGGGCCCCGCCGGGCCGGCCAGCACCGGCCAGGTGTGCTCGTTGCGGCACTCGGCCACCGCGGCCTCGGCCCACCGGGGCGGGTCCGTCACCGACAGGAAGCAGCCGCGGTCCAGGGCGAGCAGCAGATGCGCCGAGACCAGCGAGTGCGGCAGCGCGTCCTCCCGGCGGGCCCCGGCCGCGGCCTCCCAGCGGCCGGTGTTCTCCACGACGGCGGTCAGCCGCACCGCTCCGTACGGGCCGGGGATCTCGCGCGTGCTCAGCCGGATCTCCCCGGCGACCGGCTCCCGGGCGCGCAGCAGCCGTCCCACGGGCGCCCCCGACGCGTGGAGCACCTCCTCCTCGTGGTGCGCGGGGAGCCGGAAGCCATGGGTGATCCCGCCGGCGGACGCCAGGTCGGCGACCGGTACACGGAGCCTGATCCGCTCCTCCACTCCCTCGTCCCAGCAGACGAGCACCCGGTCGGCCAGCTCCAGTTCCGGGACCGTCTCCCAGCCGCCGTCCGCCGCCCGCTGGACGGTTCTGCGCTGGGTCCGCAGGAAGCGCAGTTCGACGGAGAGCAGTGCGCCGCTCCGGGGCTCCAGCAGACACTCCGTCCGCTGATGCACCTGCTCGGCCCGGCCCCGGCCGTAGCCGGGCGGCACCAGGACGCCGAACTGCCAGCGCAGCCGGTTCTTCGCTGCCGAGGCCCGGTAGGGGTAGAGGACGTATCCCTCGAAGAGCACCGCGTCGGCGATCTGCCGCACCGCGCCGAACTGGTCCTCCACCTCGGGCGGGAAGACATCGGCGGCCTCGGCCGGGACGGCGCCGGTCACCTCGGCCGGGATGGCGCCGGTCAGGTCGGGCGGGCGGATGCCTGCCGTCTCCGCCGGGACGGCGCCGGTCACCTCGGGCGGGACGGCGCCGGCCGTCTCCGCCCGGCGGGTGCCGGTCACCTCCGCGGGGACGGCCGCCGGCTCCGGTGCCGTCATCGCGCGCCCTCTCCGATCTCCGCGGGCTCGGCCGCGCTGAGCAGGGTGCGCACGGTCGCCTCCCAGGAGGGCAGCGCCCGCCGGGTGCGGAAGGCGAGCAGCCCGTCGATGAGATCCCCCGGCAGCCGCAGCCAGCCGCAGCCGGGGAAGTGCTGCTCGATCATCTCCCGCCACACCCGCACCGGCAGGCGCACCGATGCCTCCCGGTCCCAGGACACCGGGGTGACCTGGAAGCCGGCGGGCCCGCTGAACACGGTCCCGGAGAAGAGCAGCAGCAGCGGCACGTCCCCGCCGTCCAGCGCGCGGAAGTACCGGGTCGCGGCGATGTCCAGGTCGTAGGTGCACGGGACCGCGACATCGATCTCGGTCTCGCCGGTGAATCCGGGCACCATCAGGGAGACCTGGGCGAACTGGATCGGATGGAGGGTGCTGCCCCAGCGGGACCGCTCGCCGAACAGATCGGTCAGCCGCCCGCCCTCGTCCTCGCCGTAGTCCCGGCGCGCGGGTTCGATCCGGAGCTGGCAGCGGAGCGCGAGGGCGTGCACCCGGGTCTCGGCGGGTGCGGTGATCCGCAGCCGGAAGACCAGGGTGGGTCCGGCGGCGTGCCGGTCGGCCCGCACCTCGGTGCAGTGGAAGTCGAGTTCGGTCATGCCGGGGTCTCCTTCGGCAGGGCGCGGGCCCGGCCGCTCAGTGCGGTGAGGAAGGCGTCGAGTTCGGCGTGCGCCTCGGCCCCGCCGTCGAAGCCCCGCCAGCACAGCCGCAGCCGGCCGACCAGCTCGTAGCAGCGGTCGACCGGCACCAGGAAGCAGTGGGCACGGCCCCGCGACCGGTGCAGCAGCAGGGCCTCCACATCGGGTTCCAGCGCCGCCGCGAGCCGGCTGCGCGCCGACACCGCCCGCCAGGCGGCCTCGTCCACCTCGCTCTCGGTGGCCCCGGCCGGGCCGGGATAGCAGACCACCGGGCGGCCCAGCGCCGAGTTGAGCATCAGGAACGCGGTGCCGACCGGGATGCGCAGCGCCGTCCAGGTGGCCTCGTCCGGCTCGCCGCCGGGGTCGGTCAGGGTGCGGTCGGGCACCGGCCGGTAGCGTCCGCCGGCCGCTCCGGGCCGCTGGAACAGCAGGGAGCAGGCGGTGCAGACACAGACGAGGGAGCGCTCGGCGGTGTCCGCGAGATGGCGGTGACCGGGGGTCAGACCCGTGCCGCAGAAGGTGCAGCGCTCCGGCTTCGGCGGCGCCGGGGCACGCAGACGGCGCAGCAGGTCCGTACCGGGGCGGGGGAGTTCGCGGACGGTCACCGGGCCTCCGCCGCCGCCGGGGGACGGCTGCCGATCTGGAGCAGCGCGGGCTCCTGCCGCCAGACGATCGCGGTCACCTCCGGGGCATGGCAGGCCAGCGCGCTCTCCACCGCCTGCTCGCCGCCCGCCGTCCCGCGGCCGCAGCCACCGCCGGACGGGGCGCGCCGCAGGGTCAGGGTGCCGCTGCCGGGTTCCCAGCCGACCAGGGCGGGCGGAGCCGGTGACAGGGAGTCCAGGGCCCGGGCGATCCGGGCCCCGGTGTCCTCCGGGTGCAGCTCGTGCAGGACCAGCAGCCCGGCCGCCGCCGGGTGGTCCAGGGCCGGCGCCAGCGCGCCCGGGGGCAGCGCGTCCACGAGCGCCGCCAGCCCCTCGCCGTAGAACGCCATCAGCTCGCGGACCAGTTCCTCGCCCGCCTCCTGGGCCCCGCTGCCCGTCAGCCGGTCCAGCGCCTCCTGGACCCGTGCGCCGGTCGCCTCCGCAGTCATCCGCTCAGGCCGCTCAGCCCGGTGGGGACATGCATCTCCCGCAGGGTGCGGCCGCCGCCCACATACATGTGCACTCCGCAGGGCAGACACGGGTCGAAGCTGCGCACGGCCCGCATGATGTCGATGCCCTTGAAGTTCTCCGGTGAGTTCTCCTCGAAGATCGGGGTGTTCTGCACCGCGTCCTCGTACGGCCCCGGGGTGCCGTAGCTGTCCCGGACGCTGGCGTTCCAGGGGGTCGGCGGATACGGATGGTAGTTGGCGATCTTCCCGTCGCGGATCACCATGTGGTGGGAGAGGACGCCGCGCACCGCCTCGGTGAAGCCGCAGCCGATGCTCTCGTCGGGCACCTCGAACCTCTCCCAGGTCTGGGTGCGTCCGGCCCGTACCTCCTCCAGCGCCTTCTCGGCGAAGTGGAGCGCGGCGGCGGCGGCGTACGCCTGGAAGTAGGTCCGGGCCCGGTTGCGTTCCAGCGCGTTGCTCCACCGGGGGATCTTCCACTCGAAGGTGGTCTCGGGTCTGGTCATCGAGCGGGGCAGATTGATCCGGACGCTGTGCCCGGTGGCCTTGATGTAGCCGATGTCGACCAGACCGGAGAGCGCGGTGGACCAGAGCCGGGCGATCGGGCCGCCGCCGGTGTCCAGCGCCAGATGGTCCTTGCCGTCGAACCAGCGCGGGGACATCACCCAGCTGTACTTGTCGTCGAAGTTCCGCTTCTGCGGGGAGGGGATGGTGTGCTGGTTCCACGGGTGGCGGGGGTCGACCGGGTTGCCCAGCGGGTCGTGGGTGACGAAGAGGTCCTTGCCCTGCCAGTCCTCGTAGTAGGAGCTGCCGAGCAGAATCCGGATACCGAGATTGATCTCGGTGAGGTCGTTGGTGACCAGCTTGCCGTCGACCACGATCCCCGGGGTGACGAACATCCGCCGGCCCCAGTCCGTCATGTTGCGGTACGTGAAGTCGCAGTGGTCGGGGTCGTTGAGACTGCCCCAGCAGCCGAGCAGCACCCGGCGGCGGCCGACCTCCTCGTAGCCGGGCAGGGCCTCGTAGAAGAAGTCGAAGAGATCGTCGTGGAGCGGCACGACCTTCTTCATGAACTCCACATAGCGCATCAGCCGGGTCAGATAGTCGGTGAACAGCTGCACGGTCGCCACCGTGCCGACGCCCCCCGGGTAGAGCGTGGAGGGGTGGACGTGCCGGCCCTCCATCAGACAGAACATCTCCCGGGTGTACCGGCTGACCTGGAGCGCCTCCCGGTAGAACTCGCCCTCGATGGGGTTGAGGGAGCGCATGATGTCGGCGATGGTCCGATAGCCGTGGTCGCCCGCGTGCGGGGCCTCGGTGCGCTCGGCCAGCTCCAGCACCCCGGGGTTGGTCTCGCGCACCATCCGCTCGCAGTAGTCGACCCCGACCAGGTTCTCCTGGAAGATGTTGTGGTCGAACATGTACTCGGCCGCCTCGCCGAGGTTGATGATCCACTCACCCAGGTGCGGAGGCTTCACCCCGTACGCCATGTTCTGGGCGTAGACCGAACAGGTGGCGTGGTTGTCGCCGCAGATGCCGCAGATCCGGCTGGTGATGAAGTGGGCGTCGCGCGGGTCCTTGCCGCGCATGAAGACGCTGTAGCCGCGGAAGACGGAGGAGGTGCTGTAGCACTCCGCCACCCGCTTCTGCTTGAAGTCGATCTTTGTGTGGATACCCAGGCTGCCCACGATCCGGGTGATCGGGTCCCAGGACATCTCCGTCAGACCACCGCCGTCACCGGCGACTTCGGTCGTTGCTGCCATGGTGTCTCATGTGCCCTTCCGCGAGCGGTACCCGGTCGTCAGCAGACGGCCGGTCCGGCGCCACTTGGGTTCCTTGTCGAGGGTCTTCGCCGTGATGGTGCGCAGCCGCCGGATCACCGCGCCGTACGCGGAGCTGGCGTCGCTGGAGAGGTGCGATCCGGGCGGGGCGTCCATGAAGGGCATGAACTTGTCGGGGAATCCGGGCATGGTGCAGCCGATGCAGATGCCGCCGACGTTGGGGCAGCCGCCGACGCCGTTGATCCAGCCGCGCTTGGCGACATTGCACTTGACGACCGGGCCCCAGCAGCCGAGGCGCACCAGGCACTCGGGCGTCCCGTAGTCGGAGGCGAACTGGCCCTGCTCGTAGTAGCCGCCCCGGTCGCACCCCTCGTGCACGGTCGCCCCGAACAGCCAGGCGGGCCGGAGCTTGTCGTCCAGCGGAATCATGGGCGCGGAGCCGGCCAGCTGGTAGAGCAGATAGGTGAGGGTCTCGGCGAAGTTGTCCGGCTGGATGGGGCACCCGGGCACACAGACGATCGGCAGTCCGGCCTTGGACGTCCAGTCCCAGCCGAGGTAGTCGGGAACGCCCATCGCTCCGGTCGGGTTGCCCTCCATGGCGTGGATGCCGCCGTAGGTGGCGCAGGTGCCGATCGCGACGATGCCGGTGGCCTTGGGCGCGAGCCGGTCCAGCCACTCGCTGGTGGTGATGGGCTGGCCGGTCTCGGGGTCGTCGCCGAAGCCCGACCAGTACCCCTCCGCCTTGATCTGCTCATTGGGGATCGACCCCTCCACGACCAGCACGAACGGGTCCAGCTCGCCGCGGTCCGCCTTGAAGAACCACTCGACGAAGTTGTCCGCGCCCTGGACCGGGCCGCACTCGAAGTCGATGAGCGGCCAGTGCACGGCGATCCTCGGCAGCCCGGGCAGCGCACCGGTCACGATCTCCTCGATGCTGGGCTGCATGGCGGCGGTCAGGGCGACCGAGTCGCCGTCGCAGCTCAGGCCCGCGTTGATCCAGAGGATGTGCACCACATCGGTGGCGGCGCCGGTGCCGGTCCCGGTGTCCGCGGTGGCTGTTCCGCTCATGAGGATGCCTCCCCGATAAAGGGATGAACGATGTCAAAGCGCTCAATAAGGTCTTAGCATCCTGGTACGGAAAACGCCCGGCGGTGGACCGCCGGGCGGGTCGGGTGAATCCGTGTCCGGGGCGCCGGACGGGCCGGACGGCCCCGGTGTCCGGATCGCGGGGCGGTGCGCCGGACGGGTCAGACCACCTCGGTGTCGTAGAAGCAGAAGTGGTCCTTGATCTCCGCCACTCCCGGCTCCGGGTCCGGATAGGCCCACACGAGATCGTCGGCGCCGGCCGCCGACCAGTAGTCGGCGTCGCCCTTGAAGGGACAGTGGGTGTGGGTGTCGGAGCGGGTCAGCAGTTCGGTCCTGACGTCCTCGGGCGGCAGGTAGTACCGGACCGGACAGCCCGTCTCGCGCAGCTCCAGGGGCCGCCGGCTCTCGGCGAGCACGTCGCCGTTCCGTACGACCCGCACATGGGCGCTGCTCTGTTCGATGGTGATGCGGTGTCCTGGGCTCATACCCCATCACAGCGCGCGGCGCGGGAAGTCTGTTCCCGCGCCGCGCGGGATAGAGTCACCGCACCGGTAAAGGATGAGAGAGGCTGATATGTCCAGCACGGCTCCCGGCGGCACGCTCACCCCCGCACCCGGCCTCACCCTCAGCCGGATGGGTTACGGCGCGATGCGGCTCGCCGGCCCCGGTGTCCTCGGTCCGCCCCGGGACCGCGCGGAGGCCGTCGCGGTGCTGCGGGAGGCCGTCGGCCTGGGGATCACCCATATCGACACCAGCGACTTCTACGGCCCCACCGTGGTGAACGAGATCATCAGGGAGGCCCTGCACCCCTACCCGCCCGATCTCCGCATCGTCACCAAGGTCGGCGCCCGCCGGGGCTCCGACGGCTCGTGGATCATGTCGCGCGAACCGGACGACCTCCGGGCCCAGGTCCGGGAGAATCTGGACCACCTCGGCCTCGACACCCTTGACGCGGTCAATCTCCGCCTCGGCGTCCCCGAGGGCCCCGCACCCGAGCCGCGCCTCGCCGAGCAGTTCGGCGCCCTGGCCGAGCTCCGGGAGCAGGGCCTCGTCCGCCACCTCGGACTCAGCTCCGTCTCCTCCGCCCAGGTGACCGAGGCGCGGGCCATCGCGCCCGTCGTCACCGTGCAGAACCTCTACAACCTCGCCGACCGGCGGGACGACCGGCTCGTGGACCGGTGCGCGGCCGAGAACATCGCCTTCGCCCCCTTCTTCCCGCTCGGCGGCTTCACCCCGCTCCAGTCCCGCACCCTGACCGGCGTCGCGGCCCGGCTGGACGCCTCCCCCCAGCAGGTGGCCCTCGCCTGGCTGCTCCAGCGGTCGCCGGCGATCGTCCTCATCCCCGGCACCTCCTCCGTGGCCCACCTCCGGGAGAACGTGGCCGCGGCCCGGCTCGATCTGCCGCCCGACGCCGTCGCGGAACTCGACGCGATCGGCGGGGAGAGGGAGACCGAGGCGGAGACGGGGGAATCCGGGCCGGACCGCTGACCCGCGTGGCAGCGTCCGTCCGCCGTTTCACTCGTGCCGGTGGCTTCGGGCGTGTGCGCGGACCCGTGGGGCCGGCCCCGCGCCACGATGGGCGGATGCACCAGCGCACCACGCTTCTCGCCCTGACCCTCTCCGCGCTCCTCGGTCTGACCGGCTGTGTGTCGGTGCCGGCCGAACCCCTGAGGGGGCCGCGTGTCCCCAGCGGCCTCCCGGACCACGACCGCACGGCCCTTCCGGCCGGGCCGGCCGGCCGTCAGGAACCGGCGCTCGCCAGCCGGGGGCCGGGGCGCGGCGCGGAGGGGAGCGGGCGGCAGACGCCGAGGGGCACCGCGCGCCCGGGGCCGGGCGGTGCGCCCGCCGCCCGCGCCACCATCGCCGTACCGCTGCCGCGGCCGCCCCGGACACCGGCCCCGGATCCGCGGGATCTGCCGCCCCGCGCGCCCGTGCCGGTCCCCCCGGTGCCGGGGCCGCCCGAGCCGCGCGAGACCTACGACATGAAGAGCCTGTGCGACAGCTCCGCCGGGATCACCGACCCGTCCGTCACGGGAATGTGCCGCGACAGCTACCGCTGAGCCCGGCCCGGCGGGGACGTCCCGGGACGGCCGCCGTCCGGTGCGCGACGGGTGCCCGGGCGGCTCTCCCGGTACTCCTCGGCGAGCAGTCCGTCCATGGTCCGGCCGAGGTGGCGGACGAAGTCCTCGAACTGCTGGAGCCGCTCCGGCGTGTACCGCGCCATCTCGGCGGTCATGCGCGCGGCGTAGGGGCCGAAGAACTCCTCGGCGCGCGGCCGGATGGCGGGGCTGCTGCGGAGGGTCACCACCCTGCGGTCGGTGTGTTCCCGGGTGCGGACGATGTGCCCGGCCTGTTCGAGCCGGTTGAGCAGGATCGTCGTCGCCCCGGACGAGAGGGAGACGCGCTCGCTCAGCCGGGCGGGCGACATGGGCGTGCCCTGGTCCTCGGCGTAGAGGATCTCGGTCAGGGCCGCGGCGTCGGTGGAGTGCAGTCCCAGCCAGTCGGCGAAGCGCCGGGTGAACTCGGTGTAGTTGGCGCCGAACGCGCGCAGACCGTCCATGAGGCGGTCCCACTGCTCCTCCGGGCTGACGGGCTCCGGCGTCTCCATCGACATGCTCCACCTTCCGATTCCACGCGACTGCCGCGCTCCACCACTGCGTTTGACAACCTACCCCGACCTGTTTAGCTTTGCGGCAAAGGTAATTGCCTTTATGGCAAAGGTATCTCGGAGTGGAGTCATGGTGCACCGCCCAGCGGAATCCCCCACCTCACGCCAGTGGTTCGGCCTGGTCGCCGTGTCCCTCGGTGTGGCACTGATCGTCGTGGACATCACCATCGTCAATGTGATCCTCGCCCCGGTCATCGACGATCTCGCGATCACCGCGGTCGAGGCGCAGTGGATACAGGAGTCCTACGCGATCGTCTTCGCCGCCCTGCTTCTGGTCACCGGGCGCCTGACCGACCTGTACGGCGCGCGCAGGATGTTCCTCATCGGGCTCGGCGTGTTCGGCCTGACGAGCGTGGGCGCCGCACTGGCGCCCGGCGGAGGGACGCTGATCCTCTCGCGGTTCCTCCAGGGCGTCGGCGGCGCGATGATCCTGCCCGCCTCGCTGGCCCTGGTGAACGCGACCTTCACCGGGAGGGCGCGGGGCCAGGCCTTCGCCGTCTGGGGCTCCACCATCGGAGCCGCCGCGGCCGTGGGGCCGCTGCTGGGCGGCTGGCTCGCGGACTTCTCCTGGCGATGGGCCTTCGGCATCAACATCCCGCTCGTCGCCGTGATCGCCGCCGCGGCCCTGCTCCATCTGCCCGCGTCACCGCGGACCGAGGGACGGATCGACGGCATCGGCGGCGCCCTGTCGGCGGCCGGCCTCGGCCTGCTGGCGTTCGCCCTCATCGAGGGGCGCACCCACGGCTGGCTGACCACCACCGAGCCGCTGACCCTCGGGGGCCTCTCGTGGAGCGCGGGCCCGTCCCCCGTCCTCGTGGCGTTCGTCCTCTCCGCCCTCGCCCTCGGCGCGTTCTGGCGCTGGCAGGCGGCACTCGCGCGCCGGAACGACGAACCCCTCATGGACGTCCGGCTCTTCGCCATCCCCTCGTTCCGCAACGGCAACGCCGTGACCCTGATCGTGGGCCTCGGCGAGTTCGGCATCATCGCGGTGATGCCGCTCTGGCTCCAGTTCGCCCTGGACTACAGCGCCTTCGAGGCGGGACTCGCCCTGGTCGCCCTCGCGGCGGGCAGTTTCTGCGCGAGCGGCGCCAGCTTCTCGATGACCGCGTCGGCGACGGCCCTGGTACGGGTCGGACTGCTGCTGGAGGCCGCCGGCCTGGTGGCGCTGGGACTCGTCGCCGACACCGACACCGCCTGGTGGCCCATCGCCCTGGCGCTCTTCGTCTACGGCGTCGGCGTCGGATTCGCCACCGCGCAGGTCACCAATGTCGTCCTGGTGGATGTGCCCGCCGACAGCGCGGGCGCGGGCGCCGGGGTCCAGAGCGCCGCCCGTGAACTGGGCGCCGCGCTCGGTATCGCCGTCCTCACCACACTGTTCTTCAGCAGGCTCGGCTCCGGTCTGGAGGACCGCATCGCCGGGACCGGTCTCACGGACCGGGACGCCGAGCGGCTCGGCGCGGAGGTGACGGAGAGCGCCGGGTCGGTGATCCCCGCGCTCGCGGCGGAACCGGGGACGGCCGCGGCGGCGGGGGTCGCGCGCGAGGCGATGACCGGCGCCCTGGCCCTCTCCAGCCATGTCTGTGCCGGGCTCCTGCTGCTGGCGCTCGCGGCCACCGCGTTCATCGCCCCCAGGGACGCGGGCCCCTCCGCCCGGCCCGACCCCGGCACCGGACCCGGGACGGAGCCGCTGCCGGAGCCGGAGCCGAGCCCGCGCTGACCCGCCCCGGGGCCCGGTGCGCCCGGCGGGTGTCCGGCCACCCGGCCGGCCACCCGCCGTCTCCGCCGTCCGCCCCGCCCCGGCCGCCGGCCGGGTCAGCGCACGGCGACGAGAACGCTGTCGTCACCGCACTGCCAGACCGTGGTGACGGTGCTGAACCCGGCCGCGAGCAGCATCTCCGTCTGCTGCGGAGTGGTCAGATCCAGCGGCGGCGCGAAGGCGTGCCGTCCGACCGCCGTCCGTGCGCGGGCCTCGGCGAGTTCGGCCAGTTCGGGGGCGGCCAGGAACGCCTTCCACCAGGAGGCCCAGTCCTCCCGGTCGGCCTTGCCCGCCCGGCCGGCCCGGGCGTCGCGTATGTGGCGGGCCAGGGTGCGCGCCGTCTCCGAGCCCTCGGGCGCACGGTTGTTGGCATCGACGAACACCCCGCCCGGCGCCAGTCTGCCGGCCAGCACCCGGTACACCTCGGCGAGCGTCTCCGAGGTCAGCCAGTGCAGGGCCGTCGAGGAGACCGCCGCGTGCCAGGGCGCGCCCGGGGCGGCCCGCTCCGCCCAGCCGGGGGAGTTGAGGTCGTCGAGCACCACCCGCGCGCCGGTGCCGGAGACGGCCTCCTCGGCCAGCCCCAGCATCATCGGGTCGCCGTCGACACCCACGACATCGGCGTGCGGCAGGGCGCGGGCGAGCCGGGTGGTGAGCGAGCCGGTGCCGCACCCCAGATCGACGATCCGGGGCCGCTCGGGAGAGGTCCCCTCCAGGGACCACCGGGTCACATCGACGATCACCCGGAACCGCTCGTCACGGTCGGGGCTGTAGCGCTCCTGCTGCTCGTCCCATCGTTCCAGCCACTTGCGCGCTGTCTCACCGAGCATCGCTGCCTCTTTCCGTACATCCGTTGAGTGGCATGGTCGCCTGCCCCGGACCGGTCCGCTCCGACGCGGGCCGCGCGGGTGGCGGACCCCGGTGGCGGCGGACGGCGGCTGCTGGACCGACCGCCCGCCCGGCCCGGTCCGGCCGGACGGCGGGGCAGGGCGGCACGGGGCCGGAGGGGACCCCTCATACGCGGCACTCCTCGCCTGACGGTCGTGGACGGGGGCGTGTTCGGTCACCGGGCCGGGGTCCTGGTACAAGATCGATGCTAGCCGGGAGGTCCCGGGAGCTCAAGAGGCCGATCATGCACCGCACCGCCGCCGGCCGGCGGGCTCCCCGAGTCGCCCGGAGCCGTGCCCGGAGGGACGATGGGAGGGAGCGAGCGGGCCGGGCGGACCGGGAGACCGGCGCGGGAAGCGGAGGTGCGGCACATGTTCCGGGACACCAGGGCATTCAGCGGATTCGCCGTCGACGACATCCCGGCGGCCGGACGCTTCTACGGCGAGACCCTCGGCCTGGAGGTCTCCGAGGAGCACGGGCTCCTCACCCTGACGCTCGGCGGCGGCACCACCGTCCTCGTCTACCCCAAACCCGACCACACCCCGGCGGGCTTCACCCTGCTCAACTTCCCGGTGGACGACATCGAGGCCGCCGTGGACCAACTGGTCTCCAGGGGAGTCGTGTTCGAGCGCTACGAGGGCTTCACCCAGGACGGGAAGGGCATCGCGAGGGACCCGAGGGGCCCGGCCATCGCCTGGTTCAGGGACCCCGCGGGCAATGTCCTCAGCGTCCTCCAGGAGGACGGGGGCTGACCGCGCTCCCGGAGCCCGGCCGGGCGCCGCGCGCACCGCCCGCGCGGCGCCCGGGGCGGGTCAGAAGCGCATCGCGTACGTGACGCGCCGGCGCAGCGACTTGGTGCGCTGGGCCTCGTGGAACCGGTCGTCGTCCTCCAGCACCTCGATCGCGCTCCGGACCCTGTCGTGAGCCGCGGCGATGGCCTCGTCCAGCGGCATCACCAGGGGCAGACCGAAGATCTCCACGATCCGCTCCACCCGCTCCCGGACGGTCCCGCCGACGACGTGGTACGGAATCCCCAACTCCTCCAGGGTTTCGATCAGCAGGTCGTCCGACAGCCTCCGGAACTCCTCCGACACCGGCCGGTGACCGTCCGCCGTCAGCCCGAACTCCACCGGCAGATGGACGTAGGCGTCGTAGATCCGCCGGGCGCGGGACTTGACGACCGCGCCGTACGCGTCCATGTAGTCGCGGTAGAACCGCTTCACCGGGAGCCCGGCGATGTTCTTCACCGTCCTGAGGAGAAGATTCGCCCCCGGATTGATGCCGACCCGCATCCGCGCCTCCCCGTAGATCCATTCATGGATCACCGAACCGTCGGACAGGAACGCCCCGGTGCCGGACTCGTGGTGGATGCGCTCCTCCAGCCGCCGCAGCCCGAGCATCGTCAGCTCCGACGCGTTCAGCTCCTGGACCTGCTTGCCCGGGATCAGCTCCAGCAGGATCTCCCGGGAGGTCATGGCGTGGGTGCGCGGGATGCCGGTCGCCAGTGACAGCGCCTCGGTCGTGGTGCTCTTGCCGCTGGAGTAGGTGCCGGAGATGGCGAGGTGCAGGCCCCGTTCCCCCTCGGCGGCGGCTCCCCGGTGTCCGGGGCGTACGGCCGGAGCCGCGTCGGTGTCCCCCATGATGTGTCCTTCCCTCGTCGTCGTACCGGCCGGAGCCGGGGTGCGGGGCGGCGCGCCCGCCGCCGGGCCGGGCGGGGCGGTGGCCCGCGCGGGGTTCATCCGCCCAGCCCCAGACCGCCGCTGACCGGGAGGACGGCACCGGTGACGAACCGGCCCGACTCGCCCGTCAGATAGCGCACGGCGGCGGCGACGTCCTCCACGTCCCCGGCCCGGCCCAGCGGGGTGATGCGCAGCAGGTGCTCGCGCCGGCGGCCGGTGATCTCCCGGCTCATGTCCGTGTCGATCAGCCCCGGCGCGACCAGGTTGACCGTGATGCCGCGCGGGCCCAGCTCCCACGCCAGCGAGCGGGCCATACCGAACAGTCCGGCCTTCGCGGCGCCGTAGTTGACCTGCCCCGGCGCCCCGTAGGCGTAGGTCATCGAGGACATCAGCACGATCCGGCCCCAGCGGGCGCGCACCATGGAGCGCGCGGCGCGCCGGACCGTGCGGAAGGCCCCGTACAGATTGACGTCCAGGACATCGGCGAAGTCCCGCTCGTCCATGCGGAGCAGCGGGGTGTCCCGGGTGATGCCCGCGTTGACCACCAGCACCTCCACCGGGCCGTGCTCCGCCTCCACCCTGGCGAAGGCGGTGTCGACGCTTGTGGTGTCCGTCATCTCGGCGTGCACCCCGAACAGGCCGTCCGGGGGTCCGGAGCCTCGGTGGGTGACGGCCACCCGGTCGCCGCCGGCGGCCAGCGCGCGTGCCACCGCGAGCCCGATACCGCGGTTGCCGCCGGTGACCAGGACCGAACGCCCCATCAGCCGTCCCTCCCCCCGGCGGTGCCGTCCGCGCCCCGCGCGGGGCGGCTCTCCAGGGCCCGCCGGGTGGCGCGCGCCAGATTCAGGGACGCGGCCCGGGCGATCACCGAGCGCAGCTCGCCCAGGGTGGGTATGGGGAGCAGCCCGTCCGGAGGCCCGCCGGCCGGCTCCCGGAGCGCGCCGCCCGCGTCGCCGCTCGGCGGGGAGCGGTGGGCACCCCGCCCGGCCGCTCCGGGGGCGCCCATCACCGCACCGCCCCCGCGGCACAGACCCGCCCGGCCCCTTCGCCCGCCAGGAGATGGTCGACGGCCGCGGTGAGCCGGGCGGGAGTCAGGGTTCCCGGCAGCAGCCGGCGGGCGAAACGCGGATTGCGCGGAGCGCCGTCGGGCCGCCCCTCGATCATCAGCGGCGGCAGCAGCGCCACGGGTGTACGGGAGAGTGTCTCGTCGCTCTCCGCGAGGAACCGGGCCGCCCGCTCCCGGTCGCGGCCGGGGAGCCAGTCGAGGAACGGCAGCCGGAACTCGGCCACCTCGTCGTCGCCCCCCGGCTCCCGGAGCAGCCGGCAGGACGCCGAAGGCCACTCCTCGCGCAGCACGGGCACCCGGCTGCGGGCCTCGTCCAGCAGGACGAGCAGTGGCCGTTCGCTGTCCAGGTGCTCGCGCACCGCCGCCAGCTGCCCCGCGTCGGGCCACACCCCGACAGGGGTCCGGCGATCCGTTCCGGGGCCCTGCCAGCGGACCCGGGCCGGGCCCTCCAGAACGACCAGCACTTCTCCGATGTAGAGCGTCGGTGAAAATTGCATGAGTGATTCCCCCGTTGTTTGCCTGGCCGTCTTCCGTACGCTTTCGGGCATGGTCGGTTACCCGGTGGGATGTCATTTCCCTGGTCGGCGCGATCGGTGAACGGCGCGAGCGGACACCTGAATGGTGCGCCCGTGGAATGCGTAGTGGTGGAAGAATGCGGGCGACCGGAAAAAGAGATCATCCGGTCACCCGGTGCGTGTGCCGTGCGGTCAGGCGGCGGCGGGCAGCCGGTGCGCGAGAGAGCACTGGCCCCTGATTCCCGAGAAATCGTCGACGGCCAGCTCGGCGGCGCGCCAGCTCTCTCCCGCGAGATCGATCAGCCGGGACTTGGCGATGTGCACCGTGGGGGTGAAGCTGCGCCCCAGCGGCCGTGCGGGGTTCTCCGTGCGGATGACGAACCGCCGCATCCAGAGCGTGTTGCTGCTGCCCCGGCTGAGCCCGTCCTGCGCGTACAGCAGAACCTGGGCGAGCTGGGCCACTCCCACGAGGGCGTCGATCAGCGAGACCGAGGGGCCGTAGGCCGTCTCGGCGCCGAGGTTCTCCCCGTCCGTCTCCCCGGGCGCGACCACCCGCTGGCGCCCCCGGACCCGGTTCCGGTCGAGGTCGACATGGACGCGGTCCGCGTGCTGATCGCGGTTCTTGTACCCCTCGCCGTAGTGCCGGGCCCCGGGCGGGCCGAGGGCGGAGGCCGTGTCGGTGTACGCGGCGGGGCCGGTCACCCGGCCGGAACCGGCCTCGTGCGCCAGGGTGACGCGCACCCGCAGCCCGCCGATGCGGCAGTCGAAGGTGCTGGACCGGGCGGACCGGGCCCCGGTGGGGCCGTCGACGGACAGAAGTCTGCCCTCCACCGGGAAGTCGTCCAGGTCCTCGTGCGGACTGCTTCCGGCGCGCACATCCGCCTGCCGCAGCCAGGTGCGGCGCGCTTCGCCGGCCGTCAGGCCGAAGGCCCGGTTCACCTGGACCTCGGCCAGGGTCGCGGCCAGCACCAGGGCGTCGATGCTGCTGAGGTGCGGGCGCAGTTCCCCCGCGCCCGACTTGCGGGACCAGTCCCGCGGATAGGTCAGGGTGCCGCGTGCGGTGATCAGCGCGCCGGGCTCCGCGGAACCGTCGCTGATGATCGCGCTCAGATTCTGGACGACCCGTTTGTAGCCGCTGCCGAAAAACCGTGTCGTTCCCGGGCCGAGGCAACTGTCCAGAGATCCGTAGAACAAATTATTGCCATTCATTCCCCCGTGATCCTTCCCCCGTGTAGCAGACCGTGGTCCGCCTGTCGGTGCCGCGCTTCAGCGGGCGGCACCTTACAGGAGAGAAAGTAACACGCGCGGTCATCGGATGACCGGGAAATACGGGAATGTGTGATGGCTTCCACAAGGGGCACGGTCCCGGAAATCCGTAAGTGGAATTGACGGATTCCGGAATCCTGGGAACGGAAAGCCGGAATCCGTCGATGCGGAGCGGGATCATTCGCAGGAGATCACACGCGGCCAGCGGTCGGCGAGCAGCTCGCCGAGAACCGCGCGCAGCCGCTCGCGGTCGGCCTCGGGCACACCGGCGAGGAAGTCGCGCTCGACCTCGTCGACGGCGCGCCCGGCCCGCTCCAGGGCCTCGCGCCCGCCGCCGGTCAGGCTCAGGATGTACCGGCGGCGGTCCGAGGGGTTGCGGCGGCGCTCCACATGGCCCGCGCCCTCCATCTCGTCGATCAGCGCGACCATCGTCGTGGGGTCCAGGTTCAGCAGTCTGCTGAGATCCTGCTGGGAGAGGCTCAGCCCGCTCTCCAGGGCCGCGAGCACATAGAAGTACCGCATGCGCATCCCCTGCGCGGCGAGGGCCTGTTCCGCGTCCTCCATCAGGAGCGTGCCGGCCTTGTGCAGCAGATAGCCGGTCCTGCGGACGAGGGGGAAGTCGAGTCCGGCGGGCTCCGCCGGGGTGGGCATCGCCTGTGTCATCCTGGCCACTCCCGTTGTCGCTGAGGTGACAGGGCCCGGGATGCCGCTCCCGCGGGCGATACCGGGCGTCCCGTGCGCCGTTCGTCGGCTTTTCGAGGGTACCGGCGCGGTGACCCGTCCCCGAGGCCGGGTCACCGCGCCGTCGCGGACGCCCCCCTGGGGGCGCCCGCTGTTCAGGGGGAGACGGCGGCCGGGATCTGCTCGGCGCTCCCGTCGCCGCCGGGGGCCGGGCCGGCGGCGGTGCGCGCGGGCGGCTCCCCGCCGTGCGGTGCGGCCGTGCGGGCGCTCTCATGGAGGTCCCGGCCGCGGATGAAGGCGTACCCCACCACCGCGCCGACCGCGGAGACGGCCGCGCACATGATCATGACATCCGTCAGACCGTCCACGAAGGCGGTGCGCGCCGCCGCGTCGAGGGCGGCGGCCAGCCCTTCCGGTGCCCGGCCGACGGCCTCGGCCGCACCGCCCGCCGCGACCGCCTCGCCGAACTCCTCAGCGTTGGGCCCCAGTTGGCGCCCCGCCTCGGACTCGGTGAACAGACGGGTCACCCGGCTCTGGAAGACCGCCCCGAACCCCGCGATACCGACGGCGACGCCCACCTGCTGGAAGGTCTCGCTGATACCCGAGGCCATGCCCGCCTTGGACGGCTCCGCCACCGCGATGGAGAGGGAGGCGCGCGGGGGGTTGAACAGCCCCATGCCCAGGCCGATGCCGACCATGGCGGGCAGCAGCGCGGTCCAGGTGGTGTCCGGGCCGGTGAGCGCGACGAGGGTCAGCCCGGCCGAGATGAGCGCGAGCGAGGTTCCCACCAGCAGCCGCTGCGGCACCCGGGTCGTCAGCGATCCGGCGACGGCGGCCGCGAGGAACAGCGTCAGGGTGAGCGGCAGGAAGCGCAGCCCCGTCTCCCACGGGGAGAAGGCCAGCATGTTCTGCACATACGAGACCAGCAGGAAGAGCGCCGACATGGTGGCGGCGGCACAGAGCAGGGTCACCACCGACAGCCCGTTGAACGTGACGTTCCGGAAGAGCGAGAGATCGAGCATGGCCCGGTCGCCGAGCCGGCGCTCGACGGCGCAGAACACCCCGAACAGCACGACGGACACCAGGAACAGGGAGACGATCGGCGCGCTGCCCCAGCCGTCGGCCTCGCCCCGCAGCAGTCCGAGGACCAGCAGGGTCAGCGCGCTGGAGAAGAGGACCAGGCCCCACCAGTCGACCCCGGGCGCCGACTCCGCGCGGGACTCGCGCATCCGGAGGGCGCTGATGGCCAGTGCCGCCAGCCCGACCGGAACATTGACCAGGAAGATCCAGCGCCAGTTGATCCCGTCGGTGAGGGCGCCGCCGATCAGCGGCCCGAAGGCGATGGAGAGGCCGACCACTCCGCCGAAGATCCCGAAGGCCCTGCCCCGGTCCCTGCCCTGGTACTCCTGTCCGATCAGCGCCGGGCCGATGGCGAAGAGCACGGCGCCGCCGAGGCCCTGGAGGCCGCGGGCGACGGAGAGGGAGGTGGTGTCCGGAGCGAGCCCGCAGGCGAGCGAGGCGAGCAGGAAGACGACGAAGCCGACGTTGAACACCCGCTTGCGCCCCAGCCGGTCCGCCAGCGAACCGGCCGTCAGCAGCACCGCGGCGAGCCCCAGCGCATAGGCGTCGAGCACCCACTGGAGGGAGGTGAAGTCGGCATCGAAGGTCTCCCGGATGTCCGGGAGCGCGACGTTCACCACGGTCAGGTCGAGCAGCAGCATGAACGTGGCCACACACACCACGGCCAGTGTCCATCCCCGCCCCGCGCCGACGGCGCCGGGTGGTTCCGCCCGGCGTGCCGTCCGGTTCGTTCGTTCCGACATCGTTCCCCCGTTGTTCGGATGATCAGTAATCTCAATCGTTGGTAATCTCTACGATCCAAGAAGCTATGAATCCATCGGTCAACTGTCAATGAGTACAAGGGGTGTGCCGCGACTTCGGCCGAAAACCGCCCGGCAGTGGACCGCTCGGCCTTGGACCGCCCGGCAGTACCGCTCCACGGGGCCGGCACGGCGGCTTGCGTCCGGCGCGGACTCCGGGTTCCGAGGAGCGGGGCCTCCTCTCACCGGGGCGCGCCCCGTCCGGCCACCGGACCCGTGCCCCCGAGGACATCGGCCGGCTCCGCCCAGGGTCCTCGATCCCGCACCGGCCGGCCCGGGCGACGGCCCCACCGGGTCCTCGCGCGGCCGGCGCGGCGGCGGATCGGCGACCGGACGAGCGCATCGAGCGGCTGTCGAGGCCGCGGGCGCGTCTCATGGCCCCGTTGACGGGCCCTTTCGGCGGCCTCTTCGACGAGCCGCCACCGCCGCCCGTGCCACCGGCCCGTCGGTACGCCGGTGGAGTGCCCGCCGCCGGGAACACGGTCCGGGGCCAGGGCGTTGGCCGGGAGGGAAGGACATGGGCGGGACTGGAGGGTGGTGGGAGTCATGGCCGGTGACAGGGCGATCCTGTACGTGGCGGAGCCCGACGGGCCGGTACGGACCGGGCCCGAGGGCGGGGGGACGGTCATCCGGGCCGTACCGACGGAGGACGCCGCGGTGGAGACCGCGGTCGCCCTGGTGGAGGGCGGCGTGGAGACGATCGAGCTGTGCGGGGCGACGGGGTTCCCCTGGGCGGCGCGGGTCGGGGCGGCCGTGCGGGGCCGGGCGCGCGTGGGCACGGTGGCCTTCGGCTTCGAGTCGCTGATCGATGCGGCCCGCTTCAAGGAGCGCGCCACCGCCGGTGAGGCGCTGACGACCCTGTTCCTCTACCTCCAGGAGGGCGCCGACCCCGCCGCGGACCGGCTGGAGCGCCCGGACGGCTCCTCCCGCGCGCTCTTCGTCGCCGTCCCCGACCCGGCGGCGGGCGCCGCAGTGGCGGCGGAACTGGCGGCGGAGGTGCAGCTGATCGAGGTGTACGGAGGGTTCGGTCCCGCCGGCACCGCCGCGGTGATCGAGGCCGTGGGCGGGCGCGTCCCGGTGGGTGCCGCCGTCCACTCGGAGCCCGCGCCGACCGCTGTGCCCGCCGGGCGGTAGCGGGGGATCGGCCGCGCGGCCGGCGACGGGGACAGGAAGTCGTGGCCGATGCCCGCCCGGCACCCGTTCGGCGCCCGGCCGCTGGGCCTCCCGGAAGGGCGGGGCCGCACAGGGCCGGTGAGGTGAGATCGCGGATTGTCCGCGCGGCCCGGCGCGGGAACCGTCCTCCGCGCCGGGGGTGTGGATAGCCTCGGGCCATGGCTGACACTTTCGACCACGCCCCGGCGGTGTGGACTGCGGCGCGGCTCCGGGAGGCCCTCGCGGCCCTGCCGGACGACACCCCCCTCCACATCGGAGTCGCCGACGACCCCGGCGACTTCGACGGCTACAGCGAGTACGCCCTCGTGAATCTCGAACCGGTGGAGAAGGACTCCGCCGGGCGGGCCGGTTCGCCCGCGACCGTCGAGTACACCCTCTTCGCGGACTTCAAGGCGGGGCAGTACCACCGCGACCCCGTCTGACCCGCCGTCCGGGGCCGGTGTTCCACCGCGACCACCGGCCCGGGTGCGGAGACGGGCCGTGACCGGCGCGGCTGTGGTGAGTGCCGCCGGGAAGCGGCCCGCCAGCTGTCGGTACCGGGTCCGGGCGGTCCGCCCCGACATCCGGAAGCACTCCGGAGCCCGGAGCACCCGCCGCCCGCCGGACGGACCGGACCCTCCCCCCGCGCCCCGCTCTCGCGCCGCCCCCCGGGCGCCCGTGCGGTGCGCCGCAGCGCGCCGAGGCCCTCCTCCCGTACCGGCGGCTGATCACCGGACCGGGCCGGACCGGGCCGGACCGGGGTACGCGCCCTTGACCCCCGGGCGATTCGCCCCGCCCAACCCCCGTTCCGCCCCTTCCCGTACATCCGTCCACCCCTGCCCCCGCTCCCACTCTGTCGAAGAGGCTCCGAGGCACCCGGCCGGAGGACGGATCTCCCGTTCCCCGGTCACCGGCCCGCCGGCTCGGGCATCCTCGGACCGTCGACACGAAGGAGGAGACATGACGTGGCAGACCGACGAGTTCGGGACGTCCCACGAGGGCAGCGCGGGGGCGCTCCTGGCCGACGGCAGTGAGCCCGATCCGGTGTACCTGGACACCGGGAGCGGCTCCACCGTCCACAGCACCCGTGAGTGGTGGGCGTACGACGGCACACGGGGCACGCCCCGGGCGGCCGAGGTCCGGGGTTCGTGCTCGTGCGGCTGGCGCGGCACCGGCCGCTATCCCATCGACTGGTCCCACACGATCGAGGACCGCCCCCATCTGTTCGGCACCTCCGGGCCCCGGCACGACTGGGACCGCCACATCGGCGAGGTCGAGGCCCGCTCGGTGCCCCTGCCCGCCGAACTGGCGGGCCTGCTGGAACGCGTGGACGGGCACCTCGCCTCCCTGGCCGAGGAGGAACCGCTCGCCGCGCTGCGGGCCGTGGCCGCGCTGGAGCGCACCACCTGGCGTGCCGGCCGGAGCGCCGCCCGCAACACCGAGGTGGACGAGGTGCCGTGGGACGCGGTGGGAACGGCGCTCGGGCTGACCGAGTCGGCCGCCCGCTCCCGGCTGACGGGCTATCTGCTCCGGCACTGATCCGGCGGGCAGGCGCACGGCCCGGCCCCCGCCGGTGAGCGCACGGCACCGGGCAGCGCCCGGCGGAGCCGTGCCGGCGCCGCGCGCACCCCCGGTTCACGGCCCGAGGCAACCCTGGGCCATCAGCGGGCATCTCCCTGGAACAGGGGAGCAATCCGGGATTCCCGGGATGCCTGAGCAAGCTGATGACAAGGAGAGCAGCCTTGATCCGTGTCTCGCGCATGGTGACCGCCGCCACGGTGGTCCTCGCGCTGGCAGTGGGGTCGGCGGAGCCGGCGCACGCGTCGCCGGGGGCGCTGCCCGCCGGGCCGTCCGCCGGCACCCGGCCGCCCGCACCCGATGGCCCCGGTGGCAGCGGACTTCCGGCCGGGTGGCAGCTCACCGGTGCGGGGGCCGGGAAGCAGTTGGTCTGGGTCGCCGCCGAACCGGTGCCCATGGGCGACGCCCGGGTCGAGTTCCACACCGGACAGCGGCTCATCGGCCGCCCGGTGGCGGACGAGGACCGGCGCACCTTCCGGCTGCGGCTCGACGGCGCGTCCCCCGGGGAGCCGGACGAGCTCCGCGTGATGGCCGGCGGGCGCCGCCTCGACGGCCCCGGGGCCGCTTCCGCCCCGGACGCCCGGCTCCCCGCGGCCCCGGTGAAGCCGGCGGCCCCGCTGCCCGTGAACCAGGTCGACCCCGGTGTCCCGGGCAAGTACCGCACCGTCAGCGGTGAGTACACCCTCGACGCGGTACGCCTGCCCGGCTACCCCGCGCCGGTGGAGATGCGGGGGGTGGTGGTGGCACCGGCCGGCGCGCCGGGACCCCGCCCGCTGGCGCTGTTCCTGCACGGCCGTCACTACACCTGCTTCAGCGCCCGGGGCAACGAGGGCTCCGCCTGGCCCTGTGAGAAGGGAACCCGGCCGGTCCCGAGCCACCGCGGCTATCTGCACGACCAGAAGCTCCTCGCCTCCCAGGGCCATGTGACGGTGTCCATAGCCGCCAACGGGATAAACGCCCAGGACGAGGGCGCGGAGGACGGCGGCGCACAGGCCCGTTCGTCCCTGGTCCGGCTCCATCTCGCCCGGTGGGCCGAGTGGGCCGCCGATCCGGCCGGGGCGCCGGCGGAGGTGCGCGCGGCGGCGGCCGCGGCCGACCTGTCCCGGGTGCTGCTGGTCGGTCACTCCCGGGGCGGCGAGGGTGTCAACCGCGCCGCGCTCGACAGCCGTTTCCGGCCACCCGCCGCCCAGGACGGCTACCGGGGAGCGGTGCGCTGGCGCATCCGCGGCACCGTCCTCGTGGGTCCCACGATCTTCGGGCACAACCCCGCCCCCGACACACCGTCGATGACCATCCTGCCCGGCTGCGACGGAGACGTCTCCGACCTCCAGGGCGAGATGTATCTCGACAACAGCCGTGGCCTGGGCAGCGGCACCGCCCTGAACAGCGCGGTCTACATGGTCGGTGCCAACCACAACTTCTTCAACAGCGAGTGGACACCGGGACAGGCCGAGGCGCCCGCCGATGACGACTTCTGGCCCGACGACGAGAACCCCGACGCGGTGTGCGCACCCGGCACCGGCACCCGGCTGACCGCGCGGCAGCAGCAGACCGCGGGCTCCACCTACATAGCCGCGGCGGCCCGGCTCTTCGTCGCGGGCGACGACCGGGTGCGCCCCCTGCTGGACGGCTCGGACCGGCGCGCCCCCTCGGCCGGCCCCGCGCGGGTGCTCAGCCACGCCGTCGGCGGCAACCGCACCCCGGCCCTGCTGCCCGGCACCTCGGTCTCCGTGACCGGCGGCCGGCTGTGCGAGCAGGTGACCGACAAGCCCCGGCAGGCGTGCCTGCCCTCCCGGTGGGACGGCAGATCACCGCACTTCGCCGGCTGGGACGCCTACCCCGAGCCCGGCCGCCACGCGGTCGCGATGCGCTGGTCGGAGGCCGGTGCACCGGTACGGGTCACTCCCGCCCGGCCGTTCTCCGTCTCGGGCGCCGAGGCGCTGGCCCTGCGGGTGATCGTGCCGCCCAACACCACCGGCACCCGGCTGGACATCGCCCTCACCGACGCCTCGGGCCGCCGCGCCACGCTCGGCCGGGTCCGGGCCGACGGACTGCCGGGCACCGGGCGGACCGCCTCCCACTGGGCCCGTGAGGTCCGTGTGCCGCTGGCCGCCGCCGTCAGGGCCGGACTGAACCTCAAGCAGGTGAAGGCGGTGGAGCTGATCCCGCGCACCACCTCCGGGCAGGCCTGGCTGATGGACGCGTGGGGCTGGCGCCCCGGCACACCGGCGGTGCGGACGGTGGACATGCCGCGCGTGGACGTCGGACGGCTGACGGTCAAGGAGGGGAACTCGGGCGTCCGGGTCCACCATGTCCCCGTACGGGTCTCCGGGAGGGGCACCGGCCAGGTCCGGGCGTTCGCCTCCCGGCCGCGCGCGGACGACACCGCCGTCTCCACGGTGACGGTCGGCGAGCGCGGCCGTGCCGTCAAGGCCGCCATGAGGGTCACGGGCGACACCCGCTACGGCTACGCCTCCGGACAGACCCTGTACGTCAAGGCGGTGCGCGGTGCGGTGGTCGGGTCCCACTCCGGCGGGACGACCGTGGAGGACGACGATCCGTTGCCCCGGATCACCGTGAAACCGGTCACCGACCACGTCACCGAGGGCGGAAGCCTGACCTGGCGCGTGTCGCTGTCCGCGCCCACCGAGACGGAGTTCGGGGCGGCGGGATTCGCCTTCCTGCCGGCCGGCGACGGGACGGAGCTCTCCACCCTGGACGTCGACGGGCGGTGGCTGGAGGAGAACCTCTGGGAGCCGCGGAACCCGGAGCGGCCCCTGTCCGAGCTGCGGGCGCATCTGACACCCGCGATCCCCGCCGGAGAGCTGAGCGCGGAAGTGAGCGTTCCCACCGTCAGGGACCGGGTGAGTGAACCGGAGGAGTCCCTGCGGATGCAGCTCATGGTCCACGGCGACAAACCGGAGCCCCAGGGTCCGGTGATCACCGCCACGGTGAAGGAC
The DNA here is from genome assembly GCF_053594535.1 of Streptomyces sp. NPDC001889. Lineage (NCBI taxonomy): Bacteria > Bacillati > Actinomycetota > Actinomycetes > Kitasatosporales > Streptomycetaceae > Streptomyces > Streptomyces sp. NPDC001889. The sequence continues at coordinate 81,920 of NZ_JBSFER010000018.1, read as the reverse complement.
GCGCCGTGACCCGCCGTCCGTGACCCATGTCCCGCCGCCGCACCGGTGCCTGCCCGCACCGGTGCGGCGGCCGGCGGGGGAGGGGGTTCGAGGTCACCGACCGCCCCGGGCCGTGGCGGGCGACCGCGAACCGGGCGAGGGTCCGGCCGCTCCGGCCGGCCGGCACCGCGTACGCCCGCGCCGGCCACTCCGCCCCGGCCGTCCCCTCGCCGGCCACGGCACGGCCCGCGTTTTCAGCACGGTCCGCGCCGTTCGTACCCGGAGGCCGGGCGGAAGGGGTCAGGCCCGTCCATGGGCGACCCGCGAGCGCCGAGCCACCGAGTCCAGGGCCACCGCCAGCAGCAGCACCGCTCCGGTCACCATGAAACGGTAGGCGGAGTCCAGGTTCAGCAGGGTGAGCCCGCTGGAGATCGACTGAATCACCAGGACACCGAGGAGCGCCGCGAACGCGCTGCCCCGGCCGCCGAAGAGGCTCGTACCGCCGATGACCGCCGCCGCGATGGCGTTGAGGTTCACATCGCCGCCGCCACTGCTCTGATTGGCGGCGGCGAGCCGTGCGGCGGCCAGGATTCCGCCGAGGGCGGCGAGGGTGGCGCACAGCACGAACGCGGCCGTCAGCACCGCTGTGACGTCGATGCCCGCCCGCCGGGCCGCCTCGGCGTTGCCCCCCACCGCGTACATCGCCTTGCCGAACCGGGTCCGCGCCAGGACGTAGTGCAGCGCGAGCACCAGGGCCAGGAAGAGCACGAACATCCATCCCACGCCCCGGTCGCGGTTGAGATACCAGACCGCCGTGCCGAGGCCCGCGAGCAGCCCCAGACTCCGCAGCACCAGCATGCGCCGCGACACGGCGGGCAGCCCGGCGCGCCGCCGCTCGCCCGCCCGCGTGTGGCCCGTCGCGTACAGCGCGAGCGCCCCCAGGGCGACCAGGGTGTAGGCCAGCCAGGGCGGGACGAAGGAGAGCTGGGCGAAGGTCACCAGGCCCGAGTCGAAGGGGAGGTTGATCGAGCCCTTGGCCCCGAGGACCCACAACTGGAGCCCGAGGAAGCCGAGGAGCCCGGCGAGGGTGGTCACAAAGCTGGGCACCCCCAGCCGGTTGTGGACCTGGGCGTAGAACCAGCCGATCGCCACGGCGATGAGCACCGCCGCCAGGACCGCGACCCAGGCCGGGAGCCCCCGGTCGACCAGGAGCACGGCGAGGACCGCGGCGCTGAGCCCGCTGATCGAACCCACGGAGAGATCGATCTGCCCGACGAGGAGCACACAGACCACGCCGAGGGCGATCACTCCGACCGGAACGCTCTCCAGGGCCAGATTGGTGAGGTTGGCGCTCGACAGGAAGATCGGGTTGAGGATCTGCATCACGGTCCAGATCACGATCAGCCCCGCGAGCACGGGGGCGATCCCCAGATCGCCGCCGCGCAGCCGGTCCGTGACCGCGCTGAGCGCGCCCCGCGGCCCCGGGGGGAGCACCGACTCCCGCACCGGCTCCCCGGGCCCCGCCGCCCCGGCCCTCCTGCGGTCCCGCTCCCTGTCCCCGGCCGTACGCGTCATGACCGGGGGCTCCCGTCCGGATCGGCCGCCGCTTCGGCGTGCCCGGTTCCGCCGGGCACCGCACCGCCGCCGTGCGGTGGACCGGTCGTGCCGGGGCGGGTGTCCCGGCCGGCGCGCCGGCTGACGACGTTGTCCGACGCGCCGGTGATCGCGGCCACCAGATCCGAGGCCGTCGCGTCGGAGCCGTCGAACACGCCGTTGTTGCGGCCGAGCCGGAGCACGGTCACGGTGTCGGCGACGGCCTTCACATCGGCCATGCTGTGACTGACCATGATGACGCCGAGCCCCCGCTCCCTGAGCCGCTCGATCAGATTGAGCACCTCGGCGGTCTGCGCCACTCCCAGCGCCGCCGTGGGCTCGTCGAGAATGATCACCTTGGGGTCGCCGAGCAGCGACCGCGCGATCGCCACCGTCTGGCGCTGGCCCCCGGACAGGGCCGCCACCGGCACCCGCACGGAGGGGATTCTCGCCGACAGCTCCTGGAGCAGCGCCCGCGCGTTGACCTCCATCGCCACGTCGTCGAGGCGCAGCGCGCGCAGTTCCCGGCCGAGGTAGAGGTTCTCCACCACATTCAGGTTCTCGCAGAGGGCGAGGTCCTGGAAGACCGTCGCGATGCCGAGCTGCTGGGCCGAGGCCGGCGAGGGGATGGCCACGGTCCGCGCGCCGAACCCGATGGTGCCGGAATCCGGCGGGTGGACGCCGGAGAGCACCTTCACCAGCGTGGACTTCCCCGCGCCGTTGTCCCCGACGAGGGCGACGACCTGTCCGGCCGCGACATCGAGAGAGACATCGGTGAGCGCGGCGACCGCTCCGAAGGACTTGCTGATGCCGCGCAGGGAGAGCAGGGGGGAACCCCGCCCCTGCTGGGGCGGCGGGAACGGCGGAGGGGAGGGCAAGGCGAACCTCCGAGGCAGGGAAGGGAGTCTCGTACCGCGCGGAGCGCAGGGGCGGGCCGCCCGCCCGGCCGGGTTACTCGATGCCGAGTTCGGCGCAGTCGGCCGCGTAGGTCCGGGTGCAGACATTGGCGACGGTGAGCGGCTTTCCGGAGCCCACCAGCACATCGGCGATGTTCTCCCGGGTGACCACCGTCGGGGTGAACAGCTCCGACGGGGTATCGAAGAGGGTGGCGTTCGCCTTCGGCTTCTCGCCCTCCAGGAGGGCGAACGCCGCGTTCGCCGCCGACCGGGCGACGGTTCTGATGGGTTTGGAGATGGTGTTGTACTGATCGCCGCTCACGATCCGCTGCGCGGCGGCGGCTTCCGCGTCGTTTCCGGTCACGGGCGGCACTTTCGCGCCGGCGGCGCGGAAAGCGGCGATGGAGCCGCCGCCGGTGCCGTCATTGGCCGCGACCACACCGGCGATCCGCCCGGGGAATTTCCTGATCTGCCCGCTGACCCAGTCCTGTGCCTTGCTCGGTTCCCACGCCGGGGTGTCGTACTCGGCGAGGAGATCGAATCCGCTGGGGTCGACGGCCCGGTGAATGCCTTTCTTGATCAGACCGGCGGCCGCGTCGGTGGGAGAGCCGTTGACCTGGAGAATGCCGCCCTTGGCTGAGGTCTTCCTCAGATGATCGACCAGGGACTGGCCGATCATGGCGCCGATCTTCTCGTTGTCGAAGGAGACATAGAAGTCGGCCCTGGCCGCGGGTATCGGACGGTCGTAGGCGATCACCGGAACGTCGCGCGCCTGGGCGGTACGGACCGTGGTGGCCGCCGCCGCGGAGTCCACCGGGTCGATCACGATCACCTTGGCCCCCTGGGCCAGGGCCGAGTTCGTCTGTTGCTGCTGCTTGGCGGCGTCACCGCCGGCGTTCTGGTAGAGGACGGCGCAGCCACCGCAGAGTTCTTTCATCCTGGCCTTGAAAAGCGGGGCGTCGTACAGCTCGTACCGGGTCGACGCGAGATCGGGCATCAGGAATGCGATCTTCGCGGTGTCGTTTCCCGAACCCCTGGTCGAGTTGTCCGCCGAGCAGGCCGCGGTGGACGCGAGTACGGCTGTGACGGATAACGCCGCAGCAAGCGTTCTGAGAGAGGAGTGCTTCACTGGGATCTCCTTGGAATTCCGCCCGCGACACCCGGCAGTTGGCCGGTGGAGTGGCTGCCACCAGTCGAGATGCCCGGATACCGCTCGGTAGACCTTCGGCCTGATTCCGCGCGATACACTTAACATCGATTTCTTTAATACTGTCAATGCGTCTGTCCGACTTCATGATGGACGCCTCGCGCGGCGGGCCATGTGCCGGGCGGCGGGGGCCGGTTCGGGCCGGACGGCAGGGGTTCGGGCTGTGGAAAGTTTGTTAGATTCAACGGCGCGAACGTGAAGTGGCGCTTCCCGGGCGCTCCCCTGAACGCGCCCGGCCGGTGATCCGGCCCGTTCCGCCCGCGTCCACCCCACCGTCAACCCGCGATGCGTGAGGCTGAGGCCCATGAAGAGAACATCCGGCGACGCGCGCCGACGGCGCATCGCCGACCACGTGGTCGAGCACGGCACGGTCACCGGAGCGGATCTGGCACAGCTCACGGGCGTCAGCCTGATGACCGTCCACCGCGACCTGGACGACCTGGAGCGCCGAGGAGTGCTGCGGCGCTTCCGCGGCGGTGCGTCGGCGCTGCCGTCCACGGTGTTCGAGTCCAGCCTCGACTACCGGCTCGGGGTCAACACCGCGGAGAAGAGCGCGATAGCCCGCACCGCCGCCGCGCTGGTGGAGCCCGGTATGTCGGTGATGCTGGACGACTCCACCTCCGTCCTGGCCATGGCGCTGCTCCTCGTCGACAAGGCGCCCCTCACGGTGGTCACCAACGCCCGGCGGGTGGTCGATGTCTTCACCGAACGGGAGGGCATCCGGCTGATCGCCCTGGGCGGTGAGTACTCCCGCACCCATGACTCCTTCCTCGGTGTGCCCTGTGTCGAGGCCATCGAGGCGCTCTCCGTCGACCTCGTCGCGGTGTCGACCTCCGCGCTGGACTCCAGGATGGCGTACCACCAGGAGCAGGACGTGGTGCTGGTCAAGCGGGCGATGCTGAAGTCGTCCGCCGCGCGCGTCATGCTCATGGACCACAGCAAACTCGCGCGCACCGCGCTGCACCGCCTGGCACCGGTGGGCGAGGTCGGCCACCTCGTCGTGGACGACGGTGTGGAGCCGGAGCTGGTCGGCAGACTGCGGGAACAGACCCGGGTGACGGTCGCCGCCACCGGCGCCCCCTGACCCGGTCCGATCCCGGAGCCGCGCTGCCGTGGCCGGTACGCGCCTTCCCTCCCCGGCCCGGGAGAGCGCTGCCCGTACGGCGTAGCGGCGGCCCCGCCCGCGGGCGCCGGATGGCGGCGGCCTCTACCGTCGGGGCATGGTGATCGCACGACACGAGGTCGGCACGGCCGAGGAGCTGGTCTCGGCGCTCCACGATCCCGGTGGTCCCGCCGAGGTACTGGTCGCGGGGCGGCTGGAGGACGTACCCACGCTGGTGCTGCCACCGGGAACGGTGCTGGCGGGCGGCGGCCCGGACGCGGCCCTGGCGTTCCGCGGGGACGGGGTGTGCCTCACCCGCGACAACCGGGTGACGGGGCTGCGGCTGGAGACCCGGCCGGCCGCCAGAGCGGTGTACAACGACACCTCCGTACCCGACCTGGGAACGCTGGTCCTGGAACGGGTCTCGACCGTCGGCCGGGTGGAGCTGCTGGCCAGGGACCGGGTCGGCGCCGGGCACATCCGCGTCGACGGGCTCGACATCGAGGCGGCGGACGCCCGGGAGCGCACCCCGCGCCCCCGGGGGTACCACGTCGAGGTCCTCCAGGGCGCGTTCACCCTCTACAACCAGCAGTCCGACCCCCGGACCCTGCTCACCTGCGATCTCGTCGGCCTGTCCGCCGGACGGGAGGGCGCCCCGGTGCGCGGCGGCGGGATCTTCGTCTCCGGCACCGAACGGGGCGGCCGGGTGACGGGCGAACGCCTCCACACGGACGCCGTCTTCAGCGACGGCGGCATCCCCGCCGGAACGCCCGGGCAGATCACCGGCGGGGTCTTCGTCGTCCGCGCCTCCGTGCGCGAGGTGGTCAACCACGGGCCGGTGACCACCTACGGGGTCAACGACATGGTGCTCGACCTGTGGGGCGAGGTGGAGAGCTGGACGGCCCGCGCCCCGGTCACCTCCCACGGCCCCAGCGCCATCGGGTTCGTCAACTTCGGCACCATCCGGCGGCTCACCCTCACCGCGCCCGTGGAGACCTTCGGCCTCGGCGCCCGGGGCTTCAACATCTACGACGGCACCGTCGAGAGCGCCGAGTTCGACCGGATCGTCACCCACGCCGACGCGGCCGTCGGCATCCAGATCAGCAAGTCCTTCGGGACCCTGACCGTCCACCGGGGCATCGAGACCCGCGGCGCGGAGGGCGAGAGCCTCGTCGAGGGCGAACTCCGGAAGCTGACCGCCACCGCGCTGAGCCTGAAGCCCGGCGCCCACGCCCGGCGTATCCGCGTCGACGGCGGCATCACCGTCCACGGCCCCGGCGTCCCCGCCGTGGAACTCATCGGCTCGGTCGACGAACTCGTCCTCAACGGCCCCATCCGCACCCACCGGCCGGCCGCCGGCTGACCTCCCGTACCACCGCGCGGCCACGGCCGCCGAGGGGCTCAGACCATGGCCTCGTGGACGAAGCACCAGCGCCAGTCCTCGCCGGGCTCGAAGGACTGGACGATGGGGTGCCCGGCGGACGCGGCATGGGCCCGGGCGTGCCGTCCCGGTGACGAGTCGCAGCAGCCGACCCGGCCACAGGTGAGACAGAGCCGCAGATGGACCCAGACGGTGCCTTCGCGCAGACAGTCCTCACAGCCGTCGGGGGTCCGGGGGGCGACGGGCCGGACCATGGAGAGATGCGGATCGGGTTCACTGGTCATCACGGGCTCCCGGGGTGCGGGGTGTCGACGGGCACCGGCTCCGGCGGCCCGTCCTGGAAGGCGACGGTCAGTTCACCGCCGGCGGTGCCGAGCACGGCGGTCACGTCCTCGCGCGCCTCGCCGCTGAGCAGGGCCCGCCCGATCCGGGGCTCCACCTCGTGCGCGATGAAGCGCCGCGGCGGGCGGGCACCGTGGACCGGGTCGTACCCCTCGCTCGCGACGAGCGGCCGGGCCGGTTCCGTCAGCACCGGGCCGGCGCGCTGCTCGGCGAGGCGCAGGCCCGAGGCGCCGGCCGGGCTCTCGTCCGGCATCGCCAGGACCAGGTGCTCGGTCGAGACGTACCCGTCCTGGAGCCGCCTCGCCTCCCGCAGGGGACGGACACGGTCGGCCGGTCGCGCCCCGGCGCGCTCCCGGGGCCCCGGAGGCTCATGGGCTCTCATGTCCGCTCCCTCGGGTCGGACGCCGAGACGGCGGCCGGTTCCCCGAACAGCCCGCGCTCACGCGCGCCCGGCGCGGGCGGCACCATCACCCGGATCTCCGCGTGGAGGTCACCGGTCGCCCCCCTGGGGTGAGGCATCCCCTCGCCGCGCGGCCGCGGCCGCAGCCGCCGGCCCGTGGAGGTGCCCGGTGGCACCCGCACCGTGAGGGTTCCCCCGGGCCCGGTGACCGGCACCGCCGTGCCCGGGGCCGCCTCCCAGGGGGTGGCCGGCAGAGCGACGTGGACGTCGCGGCCGGTGAGCCGGCAGCGGGGGAGCGGGGCGATCCGGACGGCCACGGCGGTCTCACTCGGGCTCTCGGCTGACGGTCACCGCCGCCGGGCGCAGTTGGCGGCCCGGGTCGCCGTAGCCGGGGCGCAGCACCTGGACGACGGTGCCCGGAGCGGTCTCCGTGCCGGTGGTGTCCACCACGGACACCACATCGTGCCGCTGGGGGTCGAAGGGGACACCGGTCTCGTCGTGGCGCGGATAGCCGAGCCCCCTCAGCACCTCCACCGCCTGGTCGCGCACGGCCCGGACCCCGCGCACGATCGCGTCTGCGTCTGCGTCTGCGTCTGCGTTTGCGTCCGCGTCGGCGTGGGCGAGGGCGAGTTCGAGGTGGTCGAGGACCGGGAGCCAGGCGGCGGCCACCCGGGCCCGTTCGGCCTCCAGCTCCCGGGGCCGGTCGCGGGCGTACCGCTTGCGGAGGTTGTCGAGATCGGCGAGGGCCCGCTTCCACCGGTCGGTCAGCTCGTCGGGGTCCTGCCCGGCGGCCGGCGCCGCTCGGCCGGGCGCCTCCCGGGGCTGCGGGGCGTCGTCCCGCCACAGCTCGGGCGGCGACTCGGGTGGTGGCCCGTCGGAGGATGCGCCGGGCTCGGGTTCGGGTGGTGGCCCGTCGGGGGATGCGCCGGGCTCGGGTTCGGGTGGTGGCCCGTCGGGGGATGCGCCGGGCGGTGGTCCGGTGGGCGCCTGGTCGGGCGGTGATCCGCCGGGTGATCCGGTGGGCGGCGGCTCGGGCGGGGTGCCCTCGGCGGGGCGGTCCCGGCCCCCGCTCCGGTCCTGACTCTGCTGACCCTGCTCCGGCATGACCCCACCTCAGCTCCGGTCGAAGTCGGCGTCGATGACATCGTCCCCGTCCGGGGAGCCGCCCCGCGCGTCCCCCGGCCGGGCCCCACCGGGCGTCCCGGCCGCCGCGCCCGCTGCCGTACCCGACGGGCCCCCGGGTCCCGTGGCACCTCCGCCCGGCCCATCCACCACATCGGAGACGACCGCCCCGGCCTCGTCGGAGACCTCGCCGCAGCGGCGGCCGATGAACCGCTTGGCGGAGGCGATCGTGCCCTGGGGGCTGAGGATCGGCTGCCGGCGCGCGAACCGGCCGACCAGCGGCTCCCCGTTGCCGGTGAAGGCGACCACCGAGGGGGCGGTCCTGGCTCCCCCGGCGTTCGGGATCACGGCGGGCTCACCGCCCTCCCGGGCCGCGATGACCGAGCCGGTGGTGCCGAGGCCGAGGCCGATACCGACTGCCTTCGCCATGGGACTCTCCTCCCTCGCGGTACCCGCCGGACCCGGGCCGGACGGGCTGCGCGGCCGGGGTACGGGGCGCGGCCACCGGCGGCGGGCGTCACGGCCCGGGAGCGGCCACACCTCCGGCAAGGGTCGCGCGGGCCCCGCCCCCGTTCCTCGGCCCGGCGAGACCAATCCGCACGGCTCCGCCGGTCCGCCAGGACAGGCGGACGGCGGAGCTTCCTGGTGAGAGCCCGTGCCGGGCGGCGTAGCGTGGAGGCGGAGTCATGTATCGAGCCCCGAATGGAACCCGATGGACGACGCCCCCCTCGGAACGGCCCCGCCCGCCGGCCCGGTCCGGCGGCCCGCTCCGCGCCGTGCCGCCGAGCCGCCCCACCGCTCGGACGAGCGCGAGCTGCTGTGGAGCGCCCTGGCGGCCACCGCCGCCACCGGCCCGTTCGCCGCCGAGGCCGCGTATCTGCTCGACCAGGGCACACCACGCCGCTGTCCGCCGCCCGGCCCCCTCGGCCCTGCTGTCCCGGCGGGTCCCGCTGAGGGGCATCTGGACCGGCTGATCGGCGCCCTGGACGGCCACAGCCGACAGCTGGAGACCCCCGGCGGCGCTCCGATACGGGCCATCGCGCTCCGTCACCGGACCCGCTGTCTCGGCTATCTCGTCGTCCGGGAGCTGGCCACTCCCTCGGACCGGCAGAGCGCCGCCGCCGAGGCGCTCGCCCGCGACACCGGTGCGGCGCTGGCCGGCTCCGTCCCTCCCGCTCCCGCTCCCGACCCCGGTCCCGCTCCCGACCTCGCCCTTCTGCGCCTCACCGCCCGGAACGCCCTGCACGAGGCGCTCGCCCGTGCCGCCGCCTCCGGCGGGGGAGAGGAGGGCATTCTCCGGACCCTGCACGAGCACACCGGATTCCCCGTCCTCACCGAGGACCCGTTCGGCAACCCCCGGGCCCGCGCCGGCGGCGGACCGCGCCCCGCGCCGGAGGGGCGGCGCGGGGACGCGGACGGAGCACCGGGTGGCGCGGGGCCCGGCCCCGGCGCGATCCGCGACCGGGACCTGCTGATCGCCCCGATCACCATGGCCGGCGCCCGGCTCGGAGCCGTCGCCCTGGTCGACCCGGACCGCCGGGCCACGGAGACGGACACAGCCGCCCTCGAACAGACCGCGCTCGTCCTCGCCCCGCAGCTCGCCCACGAACGGCGGCTCGCCGAGCTGGAACCCGGTCTCCGCCGTGAACTGGTGGAGAAGCTGATCGCGGGCACGGCCGACGACGATGTACTGGTCCGCGCGGCCGGACTGGGCCATGATCTGCGCCGGCCGCACCGGGTGGCCGTACTCGAATGGCCCGGCACGGTCGGCCCGGCCCGGGTGGGGGACGCGGTGGAACGCGCGGCGGGCCGGCTGCGGCTGGAGCTGCTCACCGGGTCCCGGGGAGCGCGCACCGTCGCCCTGCTGACCGGACGGGACATCGAGCCCGGCACGCTCCACCGGGCCGTCTCGGCGGAACTCGGCACCGGCGCGGGCGCCCTCGGCGTCGGCGGTCCCCGTGAGGCCCACACGGAGCTGCCGCACTCCTACGAGGAGGCGGTCCGGGCGCTGACCGTACGGCGCGGATCCCATGCGCCCCACGGCGGCACCGGTTTCGAGGAGCTGGGCCTCTGCCGCATGATGGGCGCGGGCGACGGCGAACGGGAGGCCGACCGCTTCGTACGGGAGTGGCTCGGCCCGCTGCTCGACTACGACGCCGGCCACCGCACCGAACTGACCGCCACCCTCTCCCACTACCTGGAGAGCGGCGGCAGCTACGACACCACCGCCGGGCTGCTCCACATCCACCGGAGCACGGTGCGTTACCGGCTCCAGCGCATCCGGGAGGTCACGGGCCTCGACCTCGGCGATGTCGACACCCGGCTCAACCTGCATGTCGCCAGCCGTATCCACCATGTCCTGGACCGCCCCCGCTGAGCCCGATGCGGCTCCCGGGTGGTGTGTGTCCGGCCCGCCTGCCGACCGTGGCCTGCACTGTGCGCGGTCCGGTGGCACGCAATTCCAGCCTCGCCGGTGTTTGAGGCGCGGGGGTTCGGGGGCTGGTTCCCGATGTGTGTCCGGCGGGTGCGGGTGGCCTGTGGCGCGGGGGCCGACCTCAAGCTTCCCCTGGCGGGTGCCCTCAGACGGGCTGGGTTTGCTCGGTCTTGCCGGTGTGCCGGGTAATTTCAGCCTCGCCGGCGTTTGAGGCGCGGGGGTTCGGGGGCTGGTCCCCGACCTGTGCCCGGCGGGTGCGGGTGGCCTGTGGCGCGGGGGCCGACCTCAAGCTCCCCCCGGCGGGTGCCCCCGGACTGGCCGAGGTCGCCCGGGCCATGGGCCGGATGGGCCGTCGCCCGGGCCGGGCCGCGGGAGCCACCCGTCAGGACGGGTAGCTCCGGGTGTCCTCCCGGTACACCCGGGCCCGCTCCCGGACCAGAGGAGGCAGCACCCCCGCCGCCAGGTCCGCCAGCGTCGTCCCCTCCAGCACCTCCCGCAGACTCGTCCGCACCGCGCGCCACACATCGGGCAGCACCGCCGCCGCGCCGGGATACTCCAGATCCGTCAGTTTCAGGTCACGCACACTCGCCAGCGGCCCGTCCATGGCACGGATGATGTCGGCCAGGGTGATCTCCCCGGCCGGCCGGGCCAGTTCGTAGCCCCCCTCCGGCCCCCGGATGCTGCGCACGAGCCGGGCCTGCCGCAGATCCCTGAGCACGGTGAAGAGAAAGCGGACGGGGATGTCCTGACCGCTCGCGATGTCCTCCGACGTGAGCGGCCGGTCCGGGCGGCCGGCCAGCTCCGCCATGGCCCTGACGGCGTAGTCCGTTCTCGCTGAAATCCTCACGGGATCAATGTCTCACGGCTCGCGCGCACCCGGACAACCCCACCGGGATGGCCGGAACTCGCCCCGGTGTCAGCGCCGTTCGGCGGAGTGGGTGTTGTACGGCGCAATGTTCATCGGGATAGTGGAGTACTTCCGAGCGCTTCCCTGGCAGACCCCAGTCGGAGGTATGTGTGTCCCCGTCCCACCCGGATCGAGCCCACCCGGAGCCCCGCCCCGCCCGCCCCGCCCTCGCCGTCGTCGGAGCCGGAGCTGCGGGCGCGCTGACCACCCTTCAGCTCTGTACCACCGCCGCCAGACGGCGTGTCCCCCTCGATCTCTGGCTCGTCGACCCCGCGGGGGAGGCCGGCCGGGGGACCGCGTATGCTGTCCAGGACCCGCGCTGTCTGCTCAATGTGCCGGCCGGGAACATGAGCTGCTACCCGGACGATCCCGGCCACTTCGTCCGCTGGCTCTGCCGCCACGGGGACCCGTCCGTCACGGCGGCCGACTTCGTCGCCCGGCACCGCTACGGCTCCTACCTGGCCGACACCCTCGGCCAGGCGATCATGTCGGCGCACGGCACCGTCACGGTGCGCAGGCTGCGCACCACCGCCACCGGGATCTCCTGGCCCGCCGGACACCCCGCCGAGGTGCGGCTCTCGGACGGCGGGACCCTGAACGCGGACGGAGTCGTTCTCGCCACGGGGCCGACCGCGGGAACCAGCGGCTGGGCGCCGGCCGGACTGCGCGCCTCCGAACGGTTCATCGCCCGGCCCTGGGAGCCCGGCGCCCTCGACGCCGTCCGCGACGACGAGGACGTGCTGCTGGTCGGCACCGGGCTGACCGCCGTCGACCTCGCCGTGCTCCTGGACCGGCCCCACCGGGTGGTGTTCGCCGTCTCGCGCCACGGGCTGCTGCCCCAGCGGCACGCCCTGACCCCGCTCCCGCCGCTCGCCCCGCCCACAGGTCTCGCCGGGCTGCCGCTCGGCCGGCTGCGCACGGCGGTCCGGCGCCATCTGCTCGCCTCGCAGCGCGCCCACGGCGACTGGCGCCCCGCCCTGGACGGGCTGCGCCCGGTCACCTCCCTGCTCTGGCAGGGTCTCGACGACGAGGAACGGGCCGCTTTCCTCGGCTCGGACGCCGCCTGGTGGAACACCCACCGGCACCGGATGGCACCCGCCGGCGCCGAGACCATCGACCGCGCCCTGGCCGCCCGCCGGCTCCGGGTGAGCGCCGGCCGGGTCGCCTCGGCGCGCGACGCGGGCGACGGCCGCCTCACCGTCTCCCTCACCGACGGGCGTACGGTACGGGTCGGCCGGGTCGTGGACTGCACCGGCCCGGGGCTCCGCGCCGACGACCCCTCCGACCCGCTCTGGCACGGGCTCGTCGCGGACGGGCTGGCGGTGCCCGGCCCCCTGGGCATGGGGGTCGTCACCGACGCCGGCCGGCTGCGCGACAGCGGCGGCCGGACCAACCGGCCGCTGTACACCCTGGGGTCGGCCCGGCGCGGTGAGGCCTGGGAGACCACGGCGATCCCCGAGATCCGGGTCCAGGCCGAGGAGGTCGCGCTCGCCCTGCTGGCCCCGCTCACCCCCCGTACCCGAGCGCCCCGGCGCCGTCCCTCCGATCAGTTCGGGCTGGCGCTCTCCACCCACAAGGCCGCGGCGGCCGCGTACCGTCAGGCCCTCCACCGGATCGTCACCGTACGGGGCGGGGCCGAGGCCGCCCTGAACCGCGCCGTGGAACTGGACCCCGGGTTCGCCCTGGCCCACGCCGCCCTCGCCCTTCTCGGGCAGGAGTGCGGCGCGGACGTCGACGTGCCCCAGGCCCTCGCCCTCGCGGGGCGCAGTGTCCGCGAACGGGGCGACGAGCGCGAGCGCTCGTTCGTCGAAGCGCTCACCCGGCGGGTCCGCGCCGCCGACGACCGGCCCCTCGTCGCCCATCTCGGCCGCTTCCCCCGCGACGCCCTGGCGCTCGGCATGGCCGTCCCCACCATCGCCTTCTCCGGCGTCGGCGACCTGGAGGAAGGGCTGGCCGGACGGCTCCTCGACACCACCGCGCCCGCCCACGGGGACCACTGGTTCCACCTGTCGCTGCGGGCCTTCATCCGCCAGGAGCAGGGCGGGTACGAGGAGGCCGGCGAACTCGCCCGGCGGGCCCTGGCGGCCCAGCCGGACTCCGGTCACGCCGCGCACGCCCTCGCCCATGTCCACTACGAGTCCGGCCGGCACGGCCCGGGCCGCGACTGGCTCGACGGCTGGATCGCGGGGCGGGGCCGCGGAGCCGTGCACCGGGCCCACTTCTCCTGGCACGCGGCCCTGCACGAACTGGCGCTCGACGATCCCGGCGCCGTGCGCAGACGGTGGTTCGCCCAGCTCGCCCCGGACCGGGTGCACGGCGTACGGGTCCTGGTCGACTCCGGCTCGCTGCTGTGGCGCGCCCGGATGGCGCGCAGCTGGACGGGCCCGCTGCCCGCCGCGGACGTGCGCTCCGCGGTGGCCTGCGCGGAACTGGAGAGCCCCGCAACCCCGTTCACCGCGCTGCACAGCGCGGTCGCGCTCGCCGCCTGCGCCGACCTTCCCGCTCTGCGCCGGCTGCGTACCCACGCCCAGCGGGCCGATCCGGTGCAACGGGAGGTCGTCGCACCCCTCTGCGAGGCGCTCGCCGCCGTACTGGAGGAACGCTGGACCGCCGCCGCCCGGACTCTGCGCGAGGTCCTGCCGGTTCTGTACCGGGTCGGCGGCAGCGCCGCCCAGCGCGAGATCGTCGAGGAGACCCTGCTGTACGTCCTGGTGGAGGCGGGCCACTGCGACGGAGCCCGGCGGCTGCTGGAGCGGCGCCTCGACCGCCGCGCCTACCCGCTCGACCGGCGGCGGCTCGCGGGACTGCCCGGAACGGCGGAGTCCGCGGCCTGAGTCCGGCCGGGGAGGAGGTGTGCGGGGGGCCGGGGCGGGTAGCCGGGCCCCAGGAAGATCTGTGTAGGCGACAGGAGAGTTTGTCATGCTGATGGCTCACCCCGTGGTGCTGTCCCGGCTGGTGGCGGAGTACCGGACCCTGCGTTCGCTCGGCGCGCAGGACAGCGCCGGCTCCGATGTGCGGCGGCGGATGGACGATGTCGTCTACACGCTCTGCGTCTCCACTGGTACACGGGACATCGACGCCGCGCTGATCGCCGCCCGCCACCAACTCCCCGGCGCCCGCCCCCAGGACGACTCCCTCCTCTCCGGCTGACCGGGCGGGGCTCCCGGCAGCCGGGCGCTCCGGGCCGCGCACCCCGCTCCGGCCCGTGCCCGGCACCCTCGGACCGGGACCGTGGAGGCAGTCACTCCGCGATGCCCGCCGTGCTTCTCGCGGTCCGGCTTCCGCGGCCACTGACGAAAAGGTGAGTACCGCACCGAAAGGTAGGTACTTGAGGGTTCATCAGTCAGAGGCCACGATGAGGAGGGTCGGGCCGTGATCACCACGACCGGTGCCGACTCCCCCTCTTTCGGTGTCCGCCGCCGTTCCGGCGCGCGGACTGTGGACTGGAGCGACACATGGCCGGGAACGACCGCACACCCGTGACCGTCATCGGGCTGGGTTCGATGGGCCGAGCGCTGGCCGGGGCGTTCCTCGGTGCCGGGCATCCGACGACGGTCTGGAACCGCACACCGGGGAAGGCCGCGCCGCTGGTGGCCAAGGGAGCGGTACACACCGGGCGGGTGGAGGACGCGGTCGCCGCGAGCCCGCTGGTCATCACCTGTCTGACCACCTTCGAGGACACCCGCCAGGCCCTGGAACCGGCCGCCGCCGTGCTGTCCGGTCGCGCACTCGTCACCCTGAACAGCGGCTCCCCGGCGGGCGCCCGCGCGATGGGCTCCTGGGCCGGCGGCCACGGTGCCCGGTTGCTCGCCGGGGCCGTCAAGAACGTGCCATCGGCCGTGGGAGCGCCCGACACCCTGCTGTACTACAGCGGCGACAGGACCGTCTTCGACGAGTACGGCACGGTTCTGAGGGTGCTCGGCGGCGACACGGTCCACCTCGGCGACGAGATCGATCTCGCCGCCCTGTACGAGATGGCGGTGGGTGCCATGCTGCTGCCGGCCCTCGTCGGCTTCTTCCAGGGGGCGGCAGCCGTCCAGGCGCGCGGGCTGGAGGCCGGCTCCCTGGTGCGGTTCGCCGGCAAGTGGCTGGACATGATCAATGGCCTGCTGCCGGTCTACGCCGAGGAGATCGACACCGGGGACTACACCGCCGGGGCCTCCTCGGTGAATCTCTTTCTCGCGGGAGCCGCCCACGACCAGGAGCTGACCGGGGAGACGGGCGTCGACACGGCCTGGCTCGCCCCGCTGAACGACCTGCTCCGGCGGGCTGCCGACGCGGGCCACGGCGACCACAGCGTCGCCGCCCTGACCGAGGTGCTCAGGAGGCCCCGGGAGCGCTGACACCACCGCACGCTCACCCGCCGCCGAGGGTGCCATGGGCACGCACCGCGTCCGCCGTGCGCAGACCGAGACGGGCCGCCCAGGTCAGGGCCTCCTCCAAGGAGGCGTCCCCGTCGGCCAGCCGGGCCGCGGCGAGGGTGGGCGGCGCCTTGCCCTCGTCCAGCAGGGCACTCCACTGCCGGGCGGTGAGGGAGAGATACCGCAGATCGCCCAGGTCCGCCAGCAGGCTCAGATCGTGGACCCCGGCCCGTGAGAGGTCCAGCCCGCGCAGCTGGGGGACGGTGCGCAGGGGTGCGAGATCGACGGGCGCGGTGGTCCCCAGATCGAGCGAGACGAGGTCGCGGTGGCCGTCGAGCGGGGCCAGGTCGCCACCGTCCAGGGTGACGCGGAGGGACTCCACCGGCAGCGCCCGTATCGGCGTCAAGTCGGTGGTGGCACACCGGTTGAGACGCACGCGCCGCAGATCCGGGCAGACGGCGAGCCGGGAGAGATCGACCGGCCCGGAGGCATCGTTGACGTGGATGGCCTGGAGGCCGGAGGGGAGCTCGTCGGGGATCTCCCCGACGATCTTCTCGGGGCCGGGGCCGGGGCCGGGGCCGGAGCCGGAGCCGGAGCCGTGCCGGCGGACGGGTTCGCGCAGGGTGATGTGGTCGCCCCGCCGCTCGTAGGCCCCCTGCTCCAGAAGCCGCAGCTGGTGGCCGAGCAGCGAGGTGACCGAATCGGCGACCCGGCTCGGCCCGCCGTCGTGGTCCCGGCCGATGCGGATGATCTGGCCGGGGCGGCCGTCCCGGGCCGGGGCCAGGTCCACCGCCAGATAGTTGCCGTCCTCGCTGCTGGCGAAGGGCAGCCAGGCCGGGTGCCCGCCGCAGCGGCGCACGGTGCGGGGCGGGTCGGCGTCGAGGACCACCGCGTCCCACGCCAGGTCCCAGCCGAACCAGACCGGTTCGCGGTGATCGGCGTGGGCGGCGACGAGATCCTCCAGCGGCAGCCAGGCGCTGTCCCCGAGCAGACAGCGGTGGTCGTCGTCGATGCCGTCCCCGTCGGAGATCAGATACAGCGCCCGGAGATCTGCGGGCAGGGACCGGCCGATGCGGCGCTCCGCCTCGTTCAGCGCGGCGGCGGAGACGGGCGGCGGCAGTGGCTCGGGCCGCCCCAGGATCGCGGCACGCCGTTCCAGATACGCGTGGAACCGCGCCACCGCCAGCCGGGGGTCGCCCGCCGGGGCTGCCGTGCCCCCCTCCTGCGCCGAACCGGGCTGGGGCGGCCGGTATCCGGGGTCCAGGACGGCCTGGAACCCGCCGCCCGGGCCGCGCAGGCCGGTGATCGCGTCCGCGGTGGCGACCAGCCGGTACTCCCCGGACGGCCGGCACACCATCTCCAGGCAGGTGCGCTCCCACCCCCGGACCTCGCGCACGGCGTCCGCGACATCGCCCAGCTCGGCGAAGAGGCTGGGCACCTGACGGCGCGACGGGTCCGCACCGGGAACGGTGTAGTGGCCCGACACCGAGACACCGCCCCGCCCCGCCTCGCTGCCCAGTACGGCCCGTGTCCAGCCCGTCGGCGCACTGGCGACGATCCGCTCGGCGATCCGTCGCACGGCCCGCTCCACCATGGTGTGTCTCCCGTCTGTCGGTACGGCCGTCATCATCGCAGCGGGCACCGACAGAACGGAGGGATCGCCTCCGCATCCGCCGCGGTCGACCCCGGCGGCCTGACGGAGCGCCGGGCCGGGCGGCTTCAGCGGGGTGTCGTGGAACGGAAGCTGTGACCGAGTTCGGAGCCGAGTCCGAAGTAGTGGCGGAAGTTGTAGACCAGCGGACTCCACATCGCCGGGTCGATGTGCTGGGAGCCGGGAACGACGATGCGTGCGTCGGCGTGGACCGTGAGCACATGGGCCTCGGCGATGAGGAACTCGCCGGAGACATCGGGCTGGACCCGGGCGGCCCGGGCCTCCAGCTGGAGGGGGCACGAGGCGACCCGGGGCGGTCGGACCAGCTCGGAGTCGTCGGGCCGCAGACCCGCGGCGGCGAACTTGTCCCGTTCGAACCGGAACCCCGCTCGCTTGCGCTCGGGCACGGGCGTGCGCCCGGTGAGCGGCGCGAGCCGTTCCACGGCGGGCCACTGATGCGGGGAGGGCAGGTTGATCACCAGCTCGGGTCTGCTGCGGAGATTGTGCGCGGTCTGCCCGTCGGCCCCCAGCCCCAGGACGACCACCTGCCCCAGGGCCCAGGCCGAGGACATCGGCGCCAGGTTGAAGGAGCCGTCCTCGTTCTCGGTGGACAGCAGCACCACCGGTGTCCCGAAGTACAGAACGCTCGGTGTGATGGTCATATGACGCGGGGAGGTGTCGGCGGACGCGCCGCCGGGTGTCATGGTGTTCATGGGACCGGACGGTAGAACGGGGATGTTTCGGCGCCCGCCGAAGTGTCCCCGAGGGAGGGTGGACGATGATGAACAGCCGAGACACGCATGCCGAGGGCCCGGACCTGGCCGCCCTGGCGGGCCTGCTGGCCGACAGCACCCGGGCGGGATTCTGCCTCGCGCTGCTGGACGGCCGGGCCTGGACCGCGGCCGAGCTGGCCCGCCACGCCGGGGTGGCCGCCTCGACCGCGACCGAGCACCTCAACCGCCTGGTCGCCGGGGGACTGCTGACGCAGGAGCGCCAGGGCCGTCACCGCTATGTGCGGCTGGCCGACGCCGCCACGGCGGAACTGATCGAGAACCTCGCCGCCATGGCACCTCCGCGCACCGAGCCGCCCCGCTCGCTGCCGGGCGTCAACCGCAGCCGGGCGCTGGCCCGCGCCCGCACCTGCTACGACCATCTCGCGGGCGCCCTCGGCGTCGAGATCACCAGGGCCATGACGCACCGGGGCCTGCTGGACTGGGAGCGGGGACTGACGCTCACCGGGGACGGGATCGCGTGGCTGGACGAGCTCGGCATCACGCTCCCGCCCGGCCGGCGCCCGCCGGTCCGCTCCTGTCTGGACTGGACGGAGCGCCGCCCGCATCTGGCCGGCACGGCCGGTGCCGCCCTGTGCGCCCACGGCTTCGGCTCCGGCTGGTTCACCCGGATCGGCACCAGCCGCGCCGTCGCCCTCACCGGTACCGGCCGGACCGCGCTCCGGGACCACCTGGGCCTGTCCGGTGAAGCGTTCGTCAACGGCCCGCGCTCCCGGTGACCACACGCTCGGCCCCGCCACAGAAGGGCCACTGCTGCCCCGGCGGCCACCGGAGCGCCGCACGCTGTCCTCCCGCTCCATCGACTGCGCCCCGCGAAGACCGTGTATAGCGGGACGGGATGTACGGGCCACTCCGCGCCGAACAGGGGAACGGGTGACCGCCGGCCTGTTTCCCGGAGGGCCGGGGTCCCCCGCCGTGGAGACCGTCTGAAAGGCGCCTCCTATCCCCGCTGCTCTCGACGGCCGCTCCCGGGGAGTGATGGCGACAGGGCCGCCGCTCCGCGCTCCCCGGGGCGATCCGGCTCGTCACGGGCGGGGCTCGTGACACCGAACCACCGCCGGGCGGCAGCCCGGAGGGCGTCCAGCTCGGCCGGTTCGGGGCGCGGTGAGGACGACGCCCAGGCGACATGGCAGTCGGGCCGCAGCAGCAGGGCGGTGGCCACGGGGGCGGGGGAGTGGGGCCGGGCCGTGACGATCTCCACCCGGTCCTGGCCGCTCCCGAGCGCCCCGGCGGCCGAGCCGTCCTCGGTGAGGTCGAGCAGCAGGGGCCGTGCCGCGTGGGTGAGCTCCGCCAGCCGGACGGTCCCCGCGGGGGTGATCAGCTCCAGCTCCGGTGCGAACCGGCCGGTCAGGGGGTGGGTTTCGGGGCCGCCCATCGCGTAGCGGATATCGGTGCCCGCGGTGAGGCCGGCGAGGAGCCGGACGGTCTCCGGCTCGCCGAGGAGCTCGGTGAACAGCGCGCGCAGCGCGGTGACATCACCGCCGGGCGCGGTGAGCGCGCTCTGTGACCGGGCGTTGACGACCATGCGGTCGGCGGCCTGCCGGCGCTCGGTCCCGTAACTGTCGAGCAGGCCGGGCGGGGCGCCGCCGTGGATCTCGGCGGCGAGCTTCCAGCCGAGGTTGACCGCGTCCTGGAGGCCGAGATTGAGCCCGGGGCCGCCGCCCGAGGCGTAGACATGGGCCGCGTCCCCGACGAGGAACACCCGGCGGTCCCGGAACCGCTCGGCCACGCGGGTGTGTCCGCCGGTCAGCCGGCGCAGCACACGCGGCCCCTCCCCGGCGGGCGGGGCCAGTGGCAGATCCGCGCCGAGCACGCGGCGGACGCTGGCCCGGATCTCGTCGAGGCTCACCGGCGCCCCGGACCCGGCCTGGTCCCACTCGGTGGTGCTGACGAGCGGCGGGTGGCCGGGGAACGGTGCCCAGGAGAAGCCCCCGTGCTCGGTGCGCAGCGGCAGGAACGGCAGGACGGGGCCGTGACCGGGCACGTCCAGCGCGCCGGTCGCCGCGTCCACCCACTCCTCCGGCACCGCGACATGCGCCGTGCGGGTGGTCGTGCGGTCGTAGCCGACACCGGGGAAGGCTATTCCGGACTGTTTGCGGATGGTGCTGTGCGCCCCGTCGGCGCCGACGACGTAGCGGGCCCGCAGCCGGTGGACGCCGTCCGTCCCCGCCACATCCAAGGTGACCGCCCGGTCGTCCTGCGCGAGCCCCGTGACCCGGTGCCCGCGCCGGATCTCCACACCGAGTTCCGCCGCGCGCTCCTCCAGAACCCGGACGACGCGCTGCTGCGGCACCGGCAGGGTGTGGACCGGGCTCTCCCGCAGCAGGCTCAGGTCCAGGGGCAGCGCGGCGAACATGAAGTACGCGGTGTTCGGCCTCGGCGGCCCCGGCGCACCGCCGAGCCGCTCGTGCAGCCCCCGGTGGTCGACCATGCGCACGACCTGGCCGAGGAGCCCGTTCGCCTTCGGCTCCCCGCTGGGCGCGGGCAGGCTCTCCAGGACGACCGGCCGGACCCCGGCCAGGGCGAGTTCGCACGCGAGCATCAGCCCGTTCGGACCGCCTCCGGCGATGACGACATCCGTGGACAGCATTGTCTCCCCCTCGTGTGTGGACGGGAACGCCCCGGCGGCGACCGGGGCGGGATCGGTTCGTGCGTTACGGGGCGGGCAGGCCCCGGGTGACCCGGTCGAACACCTCGCGCAGCACCGCTTCGAGCGGCACCGGCCGCTCCGCGCGCAGACAGTGCTCCACGGCCACGGCGGTACCGGAGCAGACCACCGCCGCGACCAGCCGCGGGTGGATGTCGCGGGCGGCGTCGGCGCCGGTGCGCTCGGCGACGGCCCGCGCCAGCTCCTCCTCCGCGACGGCGTTGGCCTTCACGATCTCGCCCTGGAGCGCCGGCTCGGCCAGCATCAGCCGGAGCCCGTCGGTCCAGCGCCGGTCGTGAGGGGCGCCGGTCCCGCCCGGCGGTGCGAAGCGGGTCAGCACGGCGTGGACGATCGAGTCCCACAG
The DNA here is from genome assembly GCF_053594535.1 of Streptomyces sp. NPDC001889. NCBI lineage: Bacteria > Bacillati > Actinomycetota > Actinomycetes > Kitasatosporales > Streptomycetaceae > Streptomyces > Streptomyces sp. NPDC001889. The sequence continues at coordinate 60,743 of NZ_JBSFER010000018.1, read as the reverse complement.
GGGCTCGGCCGCCGGCCGGGAGCGCAGTTCGCCGGCGATCCCGCGCATGCGCTCCACATGGCTCGCGGCGATGGCCTCCGCCTTGCCGGAGAAGTAGTTGCGGAAGGTCCGCACGGACACATGCGCCTCGGCGGCGATGTCCTCCACCGTGACATTGCTCCACCCCCGCTGGACACAGAGCCGGATCGTGGCCCGGCTCAGCGCGACGCGGGTCTCCCGCTTCTTGCGCTCCCGCAGCCCGGCGGGGGCCTCGTCTCCCTGGGTCATGCGACCATGGTGCACAGAACTTGCCGGAAAGGCAAGATTGCCGATCCGGCAAGAATATGCGCCGCTGCCCCGTACGCGACCCCGATCCGCGACCCCCGATCCGGTACGCGGTGTCCGGTGACGCGCCGGTCAGCGCGTGCCCAGGTTGGCCATCACGGTGTCGTGGTGGCGGCGGACCGCTTCCAGCGCCGCCGTCTCATCGGCGGCCTCGACCGCCTCCAGGATCGGCTCGTGGACGGCGAGCAGCCGCTCCGCCTCGCCCGGGGCCAGCCACGGCGGCGTGCTCTGGGTCCTGATCCAGGGCTCGTACTCGTAACGGATGACGGCCGTGTGCACCGATTCGTAGATCGACGAGAGGAAGGGGTTACCGGAGCGGCGCACGATCGTGGCGTGGAAGACGGTATCGGCGGCGATCCACGCCGAGACATTGCCCGCGCTCTCCCTCAGCCGCTCGAACGCGGCGCGCACATCGGGGAGGCCGGCGGCCTCGTCCCGGGGGGCGGCCCCCACCGCGCGCACCGCCTCCTGGACTCCCGTGGTCTCCAGCCACAGCCGCAGCCGCGCCAGATGCCGCACCGAATCCCTGTCGAGATCCAGCATCAGCCCCACGGTGGCGGTCAGCACCCGGTCCGGCCGGTGGACGACATAGGCACCCGACCCGGGGCGGATCTCGACCAGCCCCATGAGGGAGAGGGTGCGCAGGGCCTGGCTGACGGTGGGGCGGCTGGTGCCGAAACGGACGGCGAGTTCGCGCTCGGCCGGCAGCCGGGTGTTCTCGGCGAGGTCCTCGGCGACGATGAACTCACGAATGCGGTCGGCGACCCGGTCGGAGAGCCTGCTGACGGCCAGCGGCCGGGTGGGCCGGAGACCGGCGACCTCCGGAGCTGCCGTCCGCCGCCCCGGTGCCGGCGGGCGGTCCGCCCCGGCGTCCCGGCCCCCGGCGCGGACGGGCGGCTTCCCGCGCTCCGGCCCCGGCCCCGTGGTTCCTGTCATCGGCACGCCTCTTTCTCCCGAGCGAGTGGCCAGGCCACTTTGCCACACCTCGCCGGGTCCGGCGCCACCATGGACCGGAGGGACTCCCGTCCGTATATTGGCATATTGGCTAAGCCAATTTTACCCACCCTCAGCGAGATCACCGAGAAGCGAGCACCCATGAAGCTGCGCGACGCCCTGGACCGCTGTCCCACCGAACTCCTCATCGACGGCGCCTGGCGCCCGGCCTCCGATGGCCGCCGCATCGATGTCCACGACCCCGCCACCGCCGGCCACCTCGCCGATGTCGCGTCCGCGAGCGAGCGCGACGCCGTCGACGCGGTGGCCGCCGCCTCGCGGGCCCTGCCCGGCTGGGCCGCCACCCCCGCGCGGCAGCGCTCCGCCGTCCTGCGCCGCGCGTACGAGCTGATGACCGAGCGCGCCGATCTCCTCGCGACCCTCATCACCGCCGAGAACGGCAAGGCGCTCCCCGACGCACGGGCCGAGGTCGCCTACGCGGCGGAGTTCTTCCGCTGGTACTCCGAGGAGGCCGTCCGTCTGTCCGGCACCGTCCAGCACGCTCCCGCCGGCGGCTACCGCATCCTGGTGGATCACGCGCCCATCGGGGTCGCCGTCCTGATCACCCCCTGGAACTACCCCGCGGCCATGGCCACCCGGAAGATCGGCCCCGCGCTCGCCGCGGGCTGCTCCGTCGTGCTCAAGCCCGCCAGCGACACCCCGCTCACCGCCCTCGCCGTCGGCGCGCTGATGGAGGAGGCGGGCGCACCCGCCGGAGTGGTCAATGTGCTCCCCGCCGACCGCTCCGGAGCCGTGGTCACCGCCATGCTCGGCCTGCCCGCCGTGCGGAAGCTCTCCTTCACCGGCTCCACCGAGGTCGGCCGCCGGCTGCTGCACGGCGCCGCCGACCGGGTCCTGTCCACCTCCATGGAACTCGGCGGGAACGCCCCCTTCCTGGTGCTGGAGGACGCCGACCTCGACGCCGCCGTCCGGGGCGCGATGCTCGCCAAGATGCGCAACGGCGGCGAGGCGTGCACCGCCGCCAACCGCTTCTACGTCCACGAGTCGGTCGCCGACGCGTTCGCCGGCCGGCTCGCCGAGGCCATGGCCTCCCTGCGGGTCGGACCGGGACTCGACGAGGACACCGAGGTCGGACCCCTGGTGAACGCCGCCGCCCAGGCCAAGGTGGACGAGCTGGTCCAGGACGCCGTGGCGCGCGGCGCGGTGGTGCTGACCGGCGGCCGGATACCGGACCGGGCCGGCCACTACTACCCGCCGACCGTGCTCGACCGGGTCGCCCCCGGCTCCGCCGTCCTCGCCGAGGAGATCTTCGGACCCGTGGCGCCGCTGGTCCGGTTCCGGGACGAGGCCGAGGCGGTCCGTCTCGCCAACGCCACCGAGTACGGCCTCGTCTCCTACCTCTACACCCGCGACCTGCGCCGCGGACTCGCGCTCGCCGACACCCTGGAGACCGGCATGGTCGGCCTCAACCGGGGCATCGTCTCGGACCCGGCCGCCCCCTTCGGCGGGGTCAAGCAGAGCGGACTCGGCCGGGAAGGCGGCCACGAGGGCATCCTGGAGTACACGGAGACGAAGTACATCGCCACGGACTGGTGAACAGAACCCCGGGGCGGGTCCGTTCGGGTGGGAACGGGCCCGCCCCGGGGCGGACCGCCGTGCGCGCGCCATCGCAGGACAGGGGAGCAGTGGCACACACACGGCGGGGTCTCGGGAGGCGGCCGATGGCGCATCGGCCGCACGGCTGTCGTACGGCTGTCGCACGGCGGTCAGCGGCAGCCGCACGGCGGTCGTACGGGGGGCGGACGGCTCAGACGCCTCAGACGGCTCAGACGGCTCAGACGGCGAAGTCTTCGGGACGCATACCCGCCGCGCGGGCCTCCACCTCGTACAGCGCCGCGTAGTCCTGCTCCGCGAAGCCATGGCCGATCGCCGTCTGGATGAGCTGGTGCACCAGGGCGCTCACCGGCATCGGCACCTCCAGCGCCCGTGACGCGCCGAGCCCCAGATCGAAGTCCTTGCGGAGCATCCTGTTGTTGAAAGTGGGGGTGTAATCGCGCTCCACCAGCGCCCGGCCCTTGTGCCGGATGAAGGTGGAGCCGAGCACCGAGCCGTTGATGAAGTCGACGAAGGCCGCGCGCGGCACCCCGCCCTTCTCCGCCAGCGCGGTGACCTCCGCCAGCGCCTGAGTGATCATGCCGAGCATCAGGTTGTGACAGATCTTCACCAGCCGGCTCTGCTCGCCCGGGCCCGCGTGCACCACGGTGGGCGCGATCAGACGCAGATACGGCAGCACCAGATTGTAGGTCTCGCGCGGACCCGAGGCCACGATCGCCCCCGCTCCGTCGGCGACCATCTGCGGATTGCCGCTGATCGGAGCGGCCAGGAAGGCCACCCCGGCGGCCTCGGCCGCCGCGCGGACCTCCGCCGACGCCTCGGCCGAGACGGTCGAGCAGTCCACGACGACCCGCGGGGGACGCGCGGCGCGCAGCAGCCCGCCCTCGCCCGTGGTGACGGCGATCAGATCCGCGCCGGCGGAGACCATCACGAAGACGATGTCCGCGTCCGCCAGTTCATCGATGGTTCCGACGGCTCTGGCGCCCTGCTCCACCAGCGGTACCGTCTTGGCGGCCGTGCGGTTCCACACGGACACCTCGGCGCCGCCGTCCAGCAGGCTCCGCGCCATGACCGTGCCCATCCGCCCGGTACCGAGCCAGCCGAGCCGCTCGCTGTGGGTTCCACTCATCGTACGCACCTCTCGTCGGTGGTTGATCGTTCTTCGTTGACGGCCGGAATCGCCCTGGGCGACCACTCCATGGCCGTGCGGGTCAGGAGTCCAGCGCGACGCGGATCGTGTCCGTGATCCGGTCCACCGAGGGAATCGCCAGATCCTCCAGGGAGTCCGCCGACGGCAGCGGGATGTGCGGCGTGGTGATCCGCACCGGCGCGCCGGTGAGCGCACCCCAGCACTCCTCGGTGGCGATGGAGACGATCTCCGCGCCCCAGCCGCAGAGCCGCGGATTCTCCTCGACCGTGAAGAGCCGTCCGGTACGGGCGGTGTGCGCCAGGATCGTCGCGGTGTCCAGCGGCACCAGGCTGCGGACATCGACGACCGTGCACTCGATGCCCCGCTCGAAGCTCAGCCGGTCGGCGGCGGCGAGCGCCCGGGGCACCATCGCCGCCAGCGCCACGATGGTGGCGTCCTCGCCCTCCCGGCGCACCACGGCCCGGCCCAGCTCCTCCACGATCTCCCCGTCGAGATCGGGAACCTCCTCCTTCGCGGAGTAGAGCGCCTTGTGGTTGAAGAAGATCACCGGGTCGTCGTCGCGGACCGCCGCCGCCATCAGCCCGACGACATCCCGTGCCGTCGCCGGGGCCACCACCTTCAGTCCGGGGATCGCCATCGCCCAGTTCTCGATCGACTGGGAGTGCTGGGCGCCGAACCGCAGCCCCGCGCCGTTGCCGCACTGGACGACCAGCGGGAAGGAGACCTGACCGTCGGACATGTAGCGGCTCTTGGAGATCTCGTTGGCGACCAGGTCCCAGCAGACCGCGAAGAAGTCGCTGTACATGATCTCCGCGATCGGGCGCAGCCCGGTCATGGCGGCCCCCATGGCCGCTCCGAGGATGGCCTGCTCACTGATCGGGGTGTCCCGCACCCGCCGGGGGCCGAACTCCTCCAGCAGACCGGCCGTGGTCTTGAACACCCCGCCGGCCGCGGCCACGTCCTCGCCGAGGAAGACCACCCGGGGATCGCGGCGCATCTCCTGGGCGATGCCGTGCGCGACTGCTCTGCGATAGGTCAGCACACCCATGGGGCGGGCCCCCCTTTCCGTTCGATGAGGGCGCCCGCGGGGGCGCCGGGGAGGGTGCGACGGCCGGAGGCGCCGGACGGGGCCGGGCGCGGGGCACCGGTGGCGGTGTCAGTTGCGCCAGGCATGGCCACCGTCGCTCCAGACATTGGTGTAGAGCCGTGCCGCGTCCGGCCAGTCGCCCGCGACGGCCTCCTCGGTCGCCTCGTCGATCCGTACCGCGATCTCGGCGTCGATCCCGTCCAGCAGTGCCTCGGGGACACCCCGGGAGAGCAGCCGCGCCCGATAGGTGACCAGCGGGTCCTTCTCCAGCCAGGCCCGGACCTCGCCCGGGTCGCGGTACTTCGCCGGATCGGCCCGGGAGTGGCCCCCGTGCCGGTAGGTGACCGCCTCGATCAGCGAGGGCCCACCGCCCGCGCGGGCCTGCGCGATCGCGCCGGCGGCGGTGAGATACACCTCGTCGGCGTCGTTGCCGTCGATGACGAGGGACGGCAGCCCGTACGCCGCGGCCCGGTCGGCGGCCGGGTTCGCCACGGCGGTGACACTGTCGATCCGGGTGTACTCCATGTACAGGTTGTTCTCACAGACGAACACCACCGGCAGATTCCAGATCACGGCGAAGTTCAGGGCCTCGTGGAACGCCCCGATGTTGGTCGCGCCGTCCCCGAAGAAACAGACCGTGACCTGGCCGCTGCCCCGGTACTGCGCGGACCAGGCGGCGCCGTTGGCGATGACGAGCTGGGCGCCGATGATCGCGTACGAGCCGAGAATGCCGCGCTCGGCGTCGATGAGGTGCATCGAGCCGCCCTTGCCGTGCATCAGCCCGTTGTCCCGGCCGAGCAGCTCCGCCATCAGCGGGGCGAGCGGGGTGCCGCGCGCGATCAGGTGGTTGTGGCCCCGGTAGGTGACGTAGGAGTAGTCGTCCTCGCGCATCGCGGCGGCCACACCGGCGGCGATGGCCTCCTGTCCGATCCCGAGATGGGTGGTGCCCTTCACCAGGTTCTTCAGAAAGAGGTCGTACGCCCGCTTCTCGAACCTGCGGGCACAGCTCATGGTCCGGTAGAGGCCGAGCGCGGTCTGCTCGGACACCTCGCCGGGGAGGGTCGCTTCGACGGACATGGGTGTCTCCCCGTCAGTACTGGTTGGCGATGAACAGTTCGTCCGCCGGGAAGCGGGTGAGGATCTCCACCCCGGTGGCGGTGACGACGACCTCCTCCTCGATCCGGGCGGCCGAGACCCCGTCGCCGGCCGGGCAGTAGGTCTCCAGCGCGAAGACCATGCCCTCCTCGATGAGCATCGGGCTCTCCAGCGAGGTCAGCCGGCTGATGATGGGCCGCTCGTGCAGGGCGAGCCCCAGACCGTGGCCGAAGAGCAGACCGAAGGCGGTCTTCTCGTCCTCGACCCCGATCTCCTGGGCGGTCGGCCAGAGCCGGGCCACATCGGCGGTGGAGACCCCGGGCCTGATGGCCGTGATCGCGGTGTCCATCCACTCCCGGGCACGGACATAGGCATCGCGCTGCGCGGTGGTGGCCCGGCCCACGTTGAAGGTGCGGTAGTAGCACGTCCGGTAGCCGTTGTAGGAGTGCATGATGTCGAAGAACGCCTGGTCACCCGGGCGGATGAGACGGTCCGAGAAATTGTGCGGATGCGGGTTGCACCGCTCGCCCGACACCGCGTTGATGGACTCGACATCGTCCGAACCCATCTCGTACAGACGCTTGTTGGCCAGCGCCACGATCTCGTTCTCGCGGACGCCCGGCTTCAGGGCCTCGGTGATGTCGTGGTAGACACCGTCGACCATGGCGGCGGCCATCGACAGCAGGGTGATCTCGTCCCGGTTCTTGATCTGCCGGGCGTCCAGCATCACCTGCTGGCCGTCGCGCACGTCGAGGGCCTGGCGGGTCAGCTCGGAGTGCAGCGGGAGGTCCAGGATGTCCACACCGATGGGCATGCCGCCCACCCCGGCGTCGGCCAGCCGTCCCTTGATCTCGGTGACCGCCCGCTCCATCAGCCCCGCGTCCGGCGGAACCGCGCCGCGCATGGTGGTCCAGGAGGAGAGACAGTTCTCGGGCTTCATCCACGGCGCGTACATCCGGTTGTGCACGGCCGCCGAGCCGAAGTCCCACAGGATCAGCTCACCGGTGCGGGTGTAGACCGCGTACCGCGAGAGCTTCTCCCGGGTCCACTCGCCGATCGAGATACCGGTCAGATAGCGGATGTTGTTGTTGTCGAAGACGAGGACCGCGCCCAGCTCGCTCTCCTCCAGCGCCCGCTGGATGCGGGAGAGGCGGTAGGAGCGGAGCCGGCCGAAGTTGACCCGCTCCTCGAAGTCGACCATCGCGTGGCCGTGGGCGGGGGCGACGGGGAGTGCGGGGGTGGGAGGAACACCGCTCATGGGGAACTCCGATGCTGGGGAGTGGAGGGAGGAAGAAGGGGTGGGACGGGCGTGCGCGGGCCCTGAGGAGACGGCCTAGGCATCGGCGCCGAGCCGGCGCCGCCGGGCGGTGCGCTCCGCCTGCCGGGCCGGATTGGCGACCAGGGTGGAGGCGAGCAGGGTCTGGGTGTAGGGGTGCTCGGGGGTGCGGTACACCCGCTCCGCCGGGCCCGACTCGACCAGCCGGCCGTGGTGGAGCACCCCGATCTCGTCACTGATGTGACGCACCACCTCCAGGTCGTGCGCGATGAACAGATAGCTGACACCCAGCTCGCGCTGGAGCTCCATCAGCAGATTGATCACCTGGCTCTGGGTGCTCACATCGAGCGCGCTGACGGGCTCGTCGCAGACGATCAGCCGGGGCCGGGGCGCCAGCGCGCGGGCGATCGCGACGCGCTGGCGCTGGCCTCCGGAGAGTTCGTGCGGATACCGGTCGGAGTGGTACCCGGAGAGCCCCACCCGGTCCAGCGCGTGGGTGACCTCGCGGTCCCGCTCGAGACCGGAGAGCGGGCGGTGCCGCGTGAGCGCCTGACCGATGGTGGCCGCGATCGTCTGGCGCGGGTTGAGGGAGGACATGGGGTCCTGGAAGACCACCTGCACATCCCGGTTGAAGGAGAGCGGGGTACGCCGGCCGAACGCCGCCGTGTCCTGCCCGTCGAAGACGATCCGGCCCTCGGAGACGGGGGCCAGCCGCAGGATCGCCCGGCCGATGGTGCTCTTGCCCGAGCCGGACTCGCCGACCAGGCCGAGGGTCCGGCCGCCGCCGATGGTGAAACCGACATCCCGTACGGCGGTGAGCGTTCTGGCCCGTCCGGTCATCCCGCGTCCCAGCCGGTAGCGGACGGTGAGATGCTCCACCGACAGCAGCGCCGGCGCGGTCCGCGGCCCGGACCCGGTGACCACCGGCCGGGGTGTGGAGGTCTGCTCGCTCATCGGGCACCCGCCAGGTCGAGTTCGGAGGCCCGCAGACAGCGCGCCCCGCCGGAGTCCATCGGTACGGTCCCGGTGCGGCAGCCGTCCGTGGCGTACGGGCAGCGCGGATGGAACCGGCAGCCCCGCGGCCACGCCCAGGCCGGCGGCACCCGGCCGGGGATGGTGGCCAGCGGCTCACCGTCGGTTCCGCCGTGCGGAACGGCGGCCAACAGGGCCTCCGTGTAGGGGTGCCGGGGGGCGGCGAAGGCGTCCGCGACGGTGCGCTCCTCGACGATCTGGCCCGCGTACATCACCGCGATCCGGTCGCAGCTGTCGGCGACCACGCCCAGATCGTGGGTGATCAGCAGCAGCGACATGCCGAGCCGCTCCCGCAGGGAGGCCAGCAGATCGAGCACCTGGGCCTGGATGGTGACATCCAGCGCGGTCGTCGGCTCGTCGGCGATCAGCAGCTCCGGGTCGCAGGCCAGCGCCCCGGCGATCACCACCCGCTGGGCCATGCCGCCGGAGAACTGGTGGGGGTAGTCCTTCAGCCGCTCCCTCGGGTTCGGCACACCGACCAGCGCGAGCAGCTCGGCCGCGCGTTCACCGGCCGCTGCCCGGGAGAGCCCGGAGTGCGCCCGGACGGCGTCGGTGAGCTGCCGGCCCACGGTGTGGACCGGGGAGAGCGCGGAGCCCGGGTCCTGGAACACCATGCCGATCCGCCGCCCGCGCACCTGGCGCAGCGCCTCGCCGCCGAGCCCGGCGAGTTCGGTCTCCCCGAGCCGGATGGAGCCGGACTCCACGGCCACGCCCCGGGGGAGCAGTCCGAGGATCGCGGAGGCGGTGATGGACTTCCCGCACCCGGACTCACCGACCAGGCCAAACGTTTCTCCTGGGTTGATGTGGAAGGAGACACCGGAGACCAGCTGGGCCCCGTTGGCATCGGTGACGGTCACTCCGTCGACCCGCAGCAGCGCGTCCGACGGGGCCGGGGCGCGGTCCGCCCGCACCATCGCCGGCGCGGCGGCGACCGCCCCGCGGGCCCGCTTCCCGCCGCTGGAGCGGGGCGACCCCGCGTCCCGCAGCCCGTCCCCGAGGAGGTTGAAGACCAGCACGCTCAGGGTGATCGCCGCGCCCGGCAGGATCGCCAGCAGCGGATGCTCGGAGACATGCTGGCGCGAGGCGTCGAGCATGGCGCCCCAGCTCACCTGACTGGCGTCGATCCCGACGCCCAGGAAGCTCAGGGTGGCCTCGATGAGCAGGGCCGTACCGAGCGCGATCGACGCCTGGACGATGAGCGGCGGCGACACATTGGGCAGCACCTGCCGCAGCATGATGCCCGACGAGCGCAGCCCGAGGACCCGCGCCGCGTCCACGTAGAGCTTCTCGCGCTCCGCCAGCACCACGGCGCGGGTGATCCGCATGAAGCTGACGGCGAAGATCAGCCCGACGGCGAGCATCGCGTTGCCGAGACCGTTGCCGAGGACCGCGACCAGGGCGAGCGCCAGCAGCAGCGCCGGGATGGACTGCATGACATCGGCGATCCGCATCCCGATCCGGTCCCACCAGCCGCCCCGGTAGCCGACGAGGACACCGAGCCCGACGCCCAGCACCAGACCGATCACCACGCTCTCGGCGGAGGCCAGCAGCGCCGTCCGGGTGCCGTACAGCAGCCGCGAGAGCGTGTCCCGGCCCAGGTCGTCGGTGCCGAGCCAGTGCTCGGCGCCCGGACCCTGGAGCTTGTTCGCGACATCCGGGGCGGCGGGGTCGTAGGGGGCGATCAGCGGAGCGGCGAGCGCCACGGCGATCTGGAGCAGCAGCAGGGCCAGACAGATCAGGGTGATGGGCTGCCGCACCATCCGGCGCAGCGTCCGGGCACGGACCCGGGGCCCCGCCCCGCTGTCCTCGGCCCCGGTGGCGGGACCGGCCTGTCCGGTGAGGGCGGCGGCGGAGGCGAGCACGGGGGAAGCGGGGGCGCCGCCCGGGGCGGCGGCCGTACCGCGCGGAGTGTCGGTCATTGGGGCCTCACCTTGGGGTTGATCACGCCGTACAGCAGATCGGCGGCCAGATTGACCAGCAGCACGATCACCGCCACCAGGACGATCGAGCCCTGGAGCACCGGATAGTCGGCGCGTACGACGCTGTCGATGAGCAGGGTGCCGAGACCCGGGACCGCGAAGATCCGCTCGATGACGAAGCTGGCGGCGACCAGGACCGACATCTGAATGGCGATCACCGCGAGCACCGGGACCATGGCGTTCTTGACGGCGTACCGCAGCACGATCCGCCGTCTGCGGATGCCCCGGGCCAGCAGCGTCTGGACGTACGGGGACTCCAGCGCGTCGATCATGGCGCTGCGGGTCTGCCGGGCGATGACCGCCGCCGTGTGGGAGCCCAGCGCGATCGCGGGGAGGATCATCCCGGTCGCCCAGGCCCCCGGGTCGTCGGCGAACGGGGTGTAGCCGACCACCGGCAGCCAGCCGAGGTTGACCGCGAAGACCAGCACCAGCAGCAGTCCCAGCCAGAAGCTGGGGACGGCGAGACCGAGGGCGACGACGCCGGTCAGCAGCCGGTCGGCGGGCGTGCCCGGGCGCAGCGCCCCCAGCACTCCGAGCGGAACCCCGGCCAGCAGGGCGACCGCCATGCCGGCGAGGGCGAGCGAGAGGGTGATGCCGATGCCGGTGGAGATGGACTCGGAGACGGGCACGCTCGTGTAGAGGGAGGTGCCCAGATCCCCCGTCACGGCACCGCCGAGCCAGTCGGTGTACTGCTCCAGCACCGGCCGGCCGAGCCCCAACTGCTCGCGCAGGGCGTCCTTGTCGGCGGCCGGCGCGCCCTCGCCGAGGATCTGGGCCACCGGATCGGTGGGCGTCAGATGGACCAGGGCGAAGACGAAGACCGAGACCAGCAGCAGCGTGGGCAGCGCCGAGAAGAGCCGCTGGAGGACGAACTTCGTCATGTCGCCGCGCCCTGCGGTGTCACTCCGGCGCTCGCGAAGATCCGCTCGCGCACCCGCCGGGTGGCGGCCCCCGCCTCGGCGGGGTCGAGATCCGTGAGCTTCCCGTGGCGCTTGCGGACGGTGCCGCCGACCACCACGGTGTCCACATCGCGCGGCCCCGCCTGGAGCACCACGTGCGCCGCCGGGTCGCCCAGCGAGATGCCGTACGGCTCGGTGCCGATCAGCACGAGGTCGGCGAGCTGCCCGGGGGCGAGCCGGCCGAGGTCGTCGCCGAGCCCGATGGCGCGCGCGGCGTTGACCGTGGCGTACTCCAGCATGTGGCGCGGCGCGACGAGCGGCGTCCCCGGGCGGCGCTCCAGCGGATAGCGGCCGGCCTCGCGCTCCTCGGCGGCGTCGACGTTGCGCATCAGCAGGAAGGTGAGGCGCATCGCGGCGAAGAGGTCGATGGGCACCCGGGACGCCGTGTCGATGCCGAGGCTGGAGGAGACCCCGGCCCGGTGGGCGCGGTTGAGGACGGTCATGGAACGGCCGCCGCCGAACTCTCCCTCGGGAGTGAAGGAGATACCGCCCCCGCAGCCGGCGAGCAGCTCCAGCTCGCCGTCGTCGGCGGCGTTGGCGTGGGCCGGCACGATGTCGGCGCCGAGCAGCCCGGCCTCGTGCAGGGCACGGATCTGACCGGCCGGATTCTGGTGGACGGTCATCCGCAGCCCCAGCTCCCGCGCCAGACCGATCTCGGTCGCGGTCCGTTCCATGCTGCCGAACTCGATGGAGGAGAGCGCCATGCCGACCCGCAGCAGCGCGTCGTCCGCGCTCCGCTCGCCGAGCGCCCTGATGTGTTCGAGACGCCAGAGATGGTCCTCCGGCGGAGCGTCGAAGCTGCCGAGCATGCCGTACGCCCACAGGGTCCGCTGACCGGTCCCGCGGTGGGCCCGCAGCCCCGCCTCGGCGTGCTCGGGCGACATGACGTTGTGGCAGAAGTCCAGCACTCCCGTCACCCCGCTGTCGAGCATCTGCACCGAGCCGGCCAGGGTGGCGTCGTGGATGTCCTCGACCCCGAAGTGCTCGCGCAGGTGGAAGACCCGGGACTGGTAGTCGTCGAAGGTCCAGCCGTCCGCGTGCAGCCCCTTCAGCGGGGTCTGCCAGGCGTGCGTATGGGTGTCGATCAGCCCCGGGATGGCGATCGTGCCCCGGGCGTCGATCAGCTCGGCCTCCGGGTCGTCGAGGCCGGTGCCGACCGCGGCTATCCGGTCGCCGGCGATGAGCACATCGCCGGGGGTGAGATCGCCGAGCACCGGGTCCATGGTGAGGACGGTGGCGCCCTTGATCAGCAGCTTGCGGGTCTCAGACACGGGTCACTCCCTGGGTCCTGGGGCCGGCGAGGGGCAGCGCGGCGAACGGCCCGGCCCGGTGGACCACCCGCCCGCCGACGAGGGTGAGCACCGACTCGATGTGCGGGACCCGCTCCTCGGCGACGGTGAAGTAGTCCTCGCTGAGGACGGCGAGATCGGCGAGCAGCCCGGGCTCCAGCCTCCCGCGCTCGCTCTCCTCGAAGCTGAACCAGGCACCGGAGGCCGTGTAGCCGCGCAGCGCCTCCTCGCGGGAGAGCAGATGGCGCTCGGCGAGGGTCTCGTTGCCCTGCACGGTGCGCCCGTTGAGGAACCAGGCGAGGGTGGCGAAGGGGTTGTACGAGGCCACACGCATCGCGTCCGAGCCGAGCCCGAGCGGTATCCCGCGCTCGATCAGCTCGCGCAGCGGCGGCGCCTGGGCGACGGTCTCGGCGCCCCAGATGGCGAGGGCCTCCTCGCCCTGGAAGCGGTAGAGCCCCTGGGCGAGCACGCCCGCGCCGAGCGCGGCGATCCGGTCCACATCCCTCGGGGTGAGCGGCTCGGCGTGCACCAGCGACCAGCGGAGTCCGCTGATGCCGTGCTCCGCGTGCGCCTCCTCCCAGGCGGTGAGGACGGCGTCGATGGTGGCGTGCTGATGCGCGTGGGCGTGCACGGTCCAGCGGTTGCGGGCGAGTTCGCCGAAGATCTCCCGGAACTGGTCGCGGATCTCGTCGCCGATCTCGACCGGATGGGCGATCTTGTCGACGGTCCGGTAGAGGATGACCTCGCCGACGCCGATCACCCGCAGCATGGTGTCGCCGACGTCGAGTGCCGTGTAGCGCTGGTACCCGGCGAGATCCTCCCGCTCGGTCCCGGCGCGTTCGGCGTGGACGGCGAGGCGGGTGCGGACGGTGAGCTGTCCGCGCCGCCAGGTCTCCCGGATCGCCGGGTAGGCGTCGGGGCCGCTGTTGAATCCGCCGCCGTCGATGGCCCCGGTGATGCCGAGCCGGTTCAGCTCGCGGGACATCTCGGCGGTGGAGGCGATCTGCTCCTCCAGGGTGGGCGCCGGCATCCGCCGGTAGAACCACTCCATCAGCGCGGTGCCGTTGACCTTGCCGGTCAGCTCCCCCCGGGCGTCGGTCTCGAAGGACGCGGTGTCGAAACCCTCCTCGCCCAGCGTGCGGACCAGGGCGTGATGGACCCCCAGTTCGCGCATCGCCGCGCTGTTGAGCACGGCCCAGTCGTAGAGGAACTGCACATAGACGGGGTTGTCGGGGGCGGCGCGGTCCAGCTCCGCACGGCTCGGGCCGCGGTTCTCCGGGAACTGCGCGGGGTGCCAGCCGCCGATCACCCTGATCCAGCTCCCGGCCGGGCGCTCGGCGGCCCGGCGGGTGAGGGCGGTGAGCCCGCTCTCCAGGGTCGGCTCGTCCTCCCAGCGGACCTCGTCCCGCCAGGTGCGTCCGGCGCGCACGATGTGCACATGGGAGTCGATCAGGCCGGGGACGACCCGCCGCCCCGCCAGGTCCACCACGGTGGTGCCGGGGCCGGCCAGGTCCCGTATCTCCCCGCTGGAGCCGGTGGCGGCGATCCGTTCGCCGGTGATGGCGACCGCTTCCACCTCCGCGTCGCGGCCGGGGGCGGCCATGGTGGTCACACGCCCGTTGAGGAGGATCAGATCGGGGACCGGGGGGTGGGGCGGAACAGTGCTCATGGGTGGGTTCTCCATCCGGAGGGTGCGGAACGGAAGACGAGGGGCGCGCGCCGGGCGCCGGCCCCGGTGGCTGCCGGGGCGCCGGGAAGCGGGCGGGGGCCCGGTCCGGCGATCAGCCCTTGACCCTGGCGTCCTTGTAGCGGAAGACCGCGACGTCGTTGGTGGTCGAGACGATGTTGTCGACCTTCTTGGGGTTGTAGGCCCAGAAGCCGCTGTAGTCGAAGTAGCCGCAGTCCAGCGCCTCGTCATTGACGATCTTCGACATCTTCTGCCAGGCCGCGTCCCGTGCCTCGGGCGTTGTGGCGGCCAGGCCCGCGCGGGCGGCGGCGTCCAGCTCCGGATACGCGACCTTCAGCGGGTTGCCCGGGGCGTCGGGGGCGAACTTCCGGTTGTAGTAGTCGTGCGCGCCGGAGCGTGAGCCGTCGGAGAGGATCGCGGCCGCGTACGAACCGTTCTGGTAGGTGCTGAGGAACTGCGGGAAGTTGGGCAGTTCGAGGGTGACGTCCACACCGATCTCCGCCATCTGGCTGCGGAACAGCTCGGCGATGGTCCGCTGGGTGTCATAGCTGATGAGGGTGAACCGGTGCTTGCCGCCCACCTCCTTCATCAGCTCCCTGGCCTTCTCCAGGTCGAAGGGGTGGCCACGCAGCGACGGGTTGTGGCCGGGCTGGCCCTCGGGGAAGCGCTGGAGCGGCACCTCGCCCTTGCCGCCGAGCGCCGCGTCGATGTAGTCCTGCGGGTTCATGGCGTGGCAGACGGCCTGCCGGAACCTCTTGTCCTTGAAGGTGCCCTCGATGTCGTACATCTGGAGGTGCCAGAGGACGGAGGGGAACCAGGTGGACTTGAGCCCCTCCTTCTCCGCCCGTTCCGCCAGCGGGGGAGTGGACCACACCACGTCGAGCTGGCCGGCGCGCAGCGCGTTGTAGAGGCTGTCGGGGTCGTTGATCTGGGTGATCTCGACCCGGTCCGGGCCGACCGACTTCTTGTCGTAGTACCGGTCGAAGGCGGTGACGACCGTGCGCAGTCCCTTGGTGGAGGCCTTGGGGTCGTACTTCCAGGGGCCGGTGCCGACCCCGGTGGTCTTCCAGTTCCCGGCGTCCAGGGCTCTGGGGGAGACCATGTACATCCCGAGCCGGGCGAGATTGGTGACCAGGCTGGGGGCCGGCTCCTTGAGGTCGATCCAGACGTGTGCGGCGTCGACCGCGGTGATCTTGTCGATGGCGGCCAGCTGGCTCCGGTACTGGCTCGGGGTGTTCCGTATCCGCTCCAGGTTCTTGACCACGGCGGCGGCGTCGAAGCGGGTGCCGTCGTGGAAGAGGACGCCCTCGCGGAGGGTGAAGTCGATCCGCGACGGGGTCTCCTTCCACTCCGTGGCCAGCTGCGGCTGGAGGGTGAAGCCGTCCGGGGCGACGCTGAGCAGCGACTCGTACACCAGCGAGGTGAAGGTGCTGTTCTGCTTGGTGACGGTCTCCCAGTCCTCGAACTGCTGGTTGGTGCCCACCTTCATGGTTCCGCCCCGGCCGTTCCCGGCCCCCTTCCCGGACGAACCGGTGGCGGACGAGGTGCTGTCGGTGCCGCTGCACGCGGCGAGGGTGACGGTCAGAGCGGTGGTGAGGAGTATCCCGCCCGCCCGCCGGGCCACTGCGGAGCGGGGTCCGCGGGCCCGGCCTCCGGGGTTGGGCAATCCGTTGTCTGTCACAGCGAGAACCTCCACGCGGCTGCCTGAGCCGCCAGTGCTGTCCGAGGAGCCGATCGGCTGAGGTGATGTGCGTTATAGTGGACGACTGTGCAGCATCCTTGTCAAGGGTTGTTCAGGAAGTCAGGAAAACTCCTCCGAAGTGGACTACCGGAGGGGGCGAGGCAGACAAGCCGCCCATTTCTTCTGTACGGCTGTACAGGGCCACCCCCGCGACGATCTGCTGATGTTCAATATCCTGTGCGTTGATGTGCAGTACTGTGCAGTCATATACAGTTGTCCAGTGCGCGCACATGCCGGATTACAGCGATCGGGAGGCCCGATGAAGTCCGAGGGGGAGAGCCCTGGTCTCGGTGGACGACTCAGGAGGGTCCGTACCGAGCGAGGGCTGTCACTGCGGGAGCTGGGCAGGCTCGCGGGCTGCTCGGCGAGTCTCATCTCGCAGGTCGAACGCGGCCAGACGGCCCCTTCGGCGGGGGTGATCTACGGGATAGCGAACGCGCTGGAGATCTCCCTGGACTATCTCTTCGGGGTGGGCGAGACGGCGGAACCCGTTCCCGCTCCGGCCGGCGGGCCGAGGGCTCCGCAGGTCGCCCCGCCGCCGCGGGCCGGCGGGCCGGGGTTCCCCGGCGCGACGGCGGGAGCGCCCGCCGGGCGCGCGGTCCGCGTCGCCGCGGCGGAGAACACGATCGGCGAGCCGGACGGCGAGCCGTCCGCCAACGGAGCCGCGCCCGCGCCCGGCCCGGGGCTGGCGCCGGCGGCGGAGACCATCGTCCAGCGCGGGGACCGGCGCCGCACCATCGACCTCGCCAGCGGAGTCCGCTGGGAGCGGCTCACCCCGCAGCAGGACGCCCGGGTCGACTTCCTGGAGGTCGTCTACGCGCCCTTCGGCCGCTCCACCGACACCCGCTGTCCGATCCGGCACGACGGCCGCGAGTACCAGCTCGTCCTCCAGGGGACCCTCCACGCCGATGTCGGCTTCGAGACCTATGTCCTGGAGGCCGGGGACTCACTCGCCTTCGATCCCGCCACCCCGCACCAGTACCGGAACATGACGGGCGACGAGGTCCGCTGTGTCTCGGTGGTCGTCCACGCGGACTGAGCCCCGCCGCCCCCGCGCGCCGGGCGGATCACCCGGCTCCCCGGCGCCGGCGGGGCGCGCTCCCGGGCGCCGGGCGGCGTGTCCGCGCCACGAGCAGCCGGCCGCAGGACCAGCACACGTCCACGAGCACGACGAAGGTCCAGATCCTGCCGGCGCCGTGGAGCAGCCCCTCGAAGCCGGGCCCGTGGCCGCCACCGCCGGCCGGCGCGGTGGTGAACCCCTCGGTGAACAGGTCCTCGATCCAGGACAGCCCGAGGAGCAGCAGCACCAGCTGGGCGGCGGCGAACACGGCCAGCCGGGCCCCCAGCTCCCGGACCCGCCGGCGCGGTGTCCTCGGGCGCGCACCGGGGACCGGCTCCGGAGCGGTTCGCGCGGGATGCCCGGTTGTCGCGGGATGCCCGGTTGCCCCGGCCAGGGGCGCCTTCGGCGGGGGCGGGGGCGGCAGGTCGGCGACGCCGAGGCTCCGTACGGCGCGGGGCATGATCACGGCACCGGCCAGCAGCGCCGCCGCCCCGGCCAGACACGCGACGGCCCACTCCGCGCCGTCGTAGAGCGCGCCCGCCGCCAGGGAGCCGGCCAGCGCGCCCAGCAGACTCGCCGACTCGTACACCCCCATGCCGCGGCCGGTCCGTGCGCCGGACGCCTCGGCGATCACGGCCTGCTGGATCGGCATCACGGCCGCCGAGGCGAGTCCGCAGAGAATCCAGAGCGCCGCGATCACCACCGGATGCGGTGCCCACACCAGGCCGGCGGCGAACGCCGCGCCGGCGAGCGAGGCGCACCTCAGCACCCGGGCCCGGCCGAAGCGCACCACGAAGGTGTGCAGCCGCTCGGCTGCCCAGGTCTTCGCGATGGCGCCGGGCAGGAACACGAGGGCGACCTCCAGGACCTCCAGGCCGAAGCCGCGCTGGAGATGGAGCACCAGGAGCAGGGAGATCGCCGCCTCGGCCGTCATGGTGAAGGCCACGGCGACGAGCATCGGCCGCAGCCTCCGGCCCACGGCGCCCAGTCCAGCCGCCGCCGCGCCCGCGTCGGCGCGTCTCCCGGGAGCCGCCCGGCGGGGGGAGGCCAGCAGCAGGACCGAGGCGGCGGCACAGGCGGCGGCGCAGGCCAGGAAGACCCCCCGGTAGTCGATCGCGCTGATCAGGGTCATGCCGGCGAGGAACGCGATCCACGAGCCGTTCTCCTGCGCGGCGAGCAGCCGGGGGAAGACGCCGGAGTCCTCCGCGAGCCGCTCGCTGATGATCGCCCGGACGGCGACCCAGAGCAGCGCGCCGCCCGCGCCGCCGGCCGCCGCCGCCGCGTAGGCGGGGGGCGCGCTCTCCGCGAGCGCGTAGCCCAGGGCGGAGAGCGCGTGGAGCGCGGCACCGGCCGCGGCCACACGGCGGCGCTCGCAGGCGTCGGCGAGGACGCCGGCGACGGGCCGCATGACCACCGACACGGCCATGCCGACGGCGAGCAGCAGGCCGACCTCGGTGGCGCCGAGGCCGATGGCGGCCCCGGCCCAGAGAGGGAGCAGGAAATCGGTCAGCTCGGTGGGCCCGTTGGCCAGGGTGGCGGCCAGGAGGGTGTTCTTCTCGCGGCGGCGGCGGGCGCGCGCCCGCTTCGTCACCGGCACCGGGATGTCCCCGATCATGCGCAGACCCCATAACTCCGAACGGCGTTCGACTTACTCCGAACGGTATACGGAGTTATTCGGCCGGGTAAAGTGCCGATGCCGGAGGCCGGTGCGAGGAGCCGTCCCCGGAGCGGCCGCGCGGGAGAGACGGCCGAGCGACAGGGCAGGGGCACATCCATGGCACAGGCGCCCACCGGGGCCACCGCGCAGGAGCGCGCTCTGGAACTGCTCTGGAGGGACGGGCGGCGCGGGGCCCGCGGCCCCGAGCGGGGACTCACCCTGACCCGGATCGTCGAGATCGCGATCGAACTGGTGGAGGCCGAGGGGCCCGCCGCGCTGTCGATGCGCCGGGTGGCGGCCCGGCTCGGCATCGGTACCGCCTCCCTCTACACGTATCTGCCGGGCAAGGCGGAACTGGAGGCGCTGATGCTCGACGCCGTCGCCACCGGGCCCGTACTGCCGCACGAATGGCCGGGGGACTGGCGCGCCAAGCTGGAGTCCTGGGCGCACGCCGACTGGCGGGCGATCCAGCTCCGCCCCTGGGTGCTGCGGCTGCGCGCGTCCGAGCAGGTGCCCGGCCCCAATATGCTGCGCTGGCTCGACTCGGCGCTGCGGGTCTTCGACGGGACGGGGCTGAGCGAACCGGAGAAGCTGGCCGCCGTGGAGTCGGTGGACGCCTATGTGCGGGGGCTCGCGCGGCTGCGGCTGGACAGCGGTGCGCCGCCCGGGGGCGCCGGTGAGGCGGGGGCCGAGGAGACCCGCCGGCGCGACAGCGCCCTCGGCCGGCTGGTCGACTTCGACCGCTATCCGGCTCTTCAGCGGGCTCTGTCGCAGGGCGCCAGGCCGTACGCGGGCGACCAGTTCGACTTCGGGCTCCAGCGGCTGCTCGACGGTGTCGAGCGGCTGATCGAGAGCCGCGCCGACCGGGCCGGCGGCTGACCCGGCGGCGGCTCCCCGGACCGGCGCGGTACCGCGCCGGTCCGGGGAGCGCGCTCCGGCACGGGCAGCGGCGTCAGCCGGCGGCCAGGGCGCGCGCGGCGCGGATCAGCGACGCGTTGTCGGGGGCGTCCGTTCCGTCGGGAAGGTCCGTGCCGTCCTCGAAGCCGACGCGGGTCTCGTGACCGTCCTCGATCGCGGCCCGCACCAGCGGCCACACCGTCGGCCCGTCCCCGTGGTACAGGATCGGGCAGACCACCCCCGCCTCCCGGATGCGCGCGGCCATCGCCCGGGCCGCCGCGACCGCCGCCCCCGGCTCCTCCTCCACGGGTTCGATCAGAACCCGCACATTGTCGTGCAGCGTCGGCGACTCCAGCAGCCGGGGGACGTCGTCCATCGTCCACACCGCGCTCTCCAGGACCATGCCGCGCGCCACGACCAGCTCCGCCGTCCGTGCCGCGTCCTCCTCGCTGAAGGCCACCGACGCGAAGTCGGGCAGCACCTCCCACGACTCGACGAGCCGGTACCGCTCCTCCGGTCCCGAACAGGTCCACAGCCCCGTGGTGGTGCCGACGACGGCGTCCGGGGCGACGGCGCGGATCGCGGACAGCACCTCGGCGAGGGCGTCGGGCCGGATGGTCTGTCCGCCGTCCGGGGTGCGGACATGGAAATGGACGACATCCGCCCCGGCGGTGAGCACGGCGAGGGTGTCGGCGGCGATCTCCGCCGCGGTGACCGGGACGGTGGGCCGTTCGGTCTGCGAACGCCCGCCGTTGACGGCGGCTTTGAGCAACACGGGATGGTCCTTTCGGCAAGCGGATGGGGGAGAGGGGGAGTCCGGGACGGGAGGCGGTTCAGCCCAGCCGCCGGAGCGCCCGGGTGGCACCGGTCAGCGAGCCCAGCGGCTCGCCCCGCCAGACCTCCGCGACGAGGGCGGGTTCCTCCGCGTCGTCGGCGAGGGCCTCGTCGACGACGGCCGCGAGCCGCGCGGCGGGGGCGATGATCACACCATTGGCATCGCCGAGGACGAGGTCACCGGCGTGGACCGGGACACCGCCGCAGACGACCGGCGCGCACAGCGAACCGTCCGCGATCCCGTGCAGCTTGGTGGTCAGGGCGGTGCGCCCGTACGCGTACACCGGCAGCCCGAGGGCGCGCAGCGCGTCGATGTCGGTGCACAGGCCGTCCACCACGGCGCCCGCGGCGCCGCGGGAGGCCAGCGCGTTGGCGACGACCTCGCCCAGCGGCGCGTGCCGCCGGTCGCCGCCGCAGTCGACCACGACCACGTCACCGGGTTCGACCAGCCCGGCGGCGTGGTGCAGCACCGTGGAGTCCGTCGCGGTGATCCGCACGGTCACGGCCCGGCCGACGATCCGCTCGGTTCCGGCCTGCCGCTGGAGCAGGGGGTCGCAGAAGCCCTCCTCCAGATAGTGGCCGAGGGTGGGGAAGTCCACCCTCCGGAGTTTCCCGGCGAGTTCCCCGTCGAGAGGGGCGGGCAGTTCACGCAGGTCGAGCGGCATGACGGGTCACCTCGGTCCGATGATGATGCGGCGGTTGCGGAGCACGGGCAGAACCGTGCGGGCCCGGTCGATCCGGTCCTTGTCGGCGTCCACGACGAGCAGCGAGCGCTCCTCCTCGCCGAGGGCGGCCCGGACCACGCCGAGCGGGTCGACGGCCATGCTCATCCCGATGCAGTCGGGGGTGGTCAGCGAGGACGCCACGACCCAGCAGGTGTTCTCGATGGCCCGGGTGCGCAGCAGCGTCGCCCAGTGGTCCTCCTTGAGAGGGCCCTTGACCCACGCCGCCGAGACCGACAGCAGATCCGCGCCCATCTCCACCAGCGACCGGGTGAACTCCGGGAAGCGGACGTCGTAGCAGTTCACCAGGCCGACGTTGAAGTCGCCGATCCGCACCACGACCGGTCCGGTGTCACCGCGCTGGACCCTGCGGGACTCCCGGTAGTCGAAGGCGTCGTACAGATGCATCTTGCGGTAGAGACCGAGGATCTCCCCGCTCGCGGCCACGGCGGCCATGGTGTTGTACGGCAGCGCCTCACCGCTGTCCTCGAAGCCGGCGGCGATGACCGCGATGCCGTGGGTGGACGCGATCCGGGTGAGCCCGTCGAGGAAGGCGGGCCAGTGCCGTTCGGCGAGTTCGCGGAGCGGCACCTCCTCGGAGCCGTCGGTGTCCGACGGGACCATCGACTCCTCGGGGAAGACGACGAGTTCGGCGCCCGCCGCGGCGGCCTCCCGGGTCATCTCCTCGATGACGGTGAGGTTGGCCGCCGCGTCGGCGGTCGGGGCGAACTGGGCTGCGGCGACCTTCACGGTCGTGTCTCCTCGCTGTGGGGGTTGCGGTGGGGGCAGGACGCGGATTCGGGCCGGGGGTTCGCGCTCATCCGGCCAGCACCCGTGAGTGCCGGGGGTGCCAGCCGGCGGCGACACGGTCGCCGATCGCCGGTCCGCCCGCGTCCGTACCGCGCACCTCGGCGACGAAGTCCCCGCCGTTCGTGAGGGTGAGGTGGTAGCGGGTGGCGTTGCCGAGGTAGACGATCTGCTGGAGGACCCCGTCCACGAGGACGGGGCAGCCCTCCGGCTCCACGCCCGCGCGGCCGAGCCGGACGTTCTCCGGGCGGACGGCCAGATGCACGTGGGTGCCGTCGGCCAGGCCATGGCCGTCGGGGACCGCGAGATTCCCGAGCCCGTCCACCCCGAGGCGCCCGCCGGCGAGTGTCCCGGCCAGAAAGTTGGAGGTGCCGATGAAGTCGGCGACGAACCGGGTCGCCGGGCGTTCGTAGACGGCTTCCGGGGTGTCGATCTGGAGCACCCGGCCGCCGTCCATGACCGCGATGCGGTCGGACATGGTCAGCGCCTCCTCCTGGTCGTGGGTGACGGTGACGAAGGTGACGCCGACCTCGCGCTGGATCTTCTTCAGCTCCAGTTGCATCTCGGCGCGCAGCTTCTGGTCGAGGGCGCCCAGCGGCTCGTCGAGGAGGAGCAGCGAGGGGCGGCCGATCAGGGCCCGTGCGATGGCGACGCGCTGCCGCTGCCCGCCGGAGAGCCGGCCGATGGCCCGGTCGCCGTAGCCGTCGAGGCGCACCAGCGCGAGCGCCTCCCGCACGGCTTCCGCGATCTCCGCCTTCGGCCGGGATCCGCGGACCTTCAGCTCGAAGGCGACGTTCCCGGCGACGTCGAGATGAGGGAACAGGGCGTAGCTCTGGAAGAGCATGTTGAGGTCCCGCTTGTGCGGCGGTACGCCGGTCGAGGGGACCCCGCCCAGCTCGACGGTGCCCTCGGTGGGCGTCTCGAAGCCGGTGATCATCCGCATCAGGGTCGTCTTGCCGCACCCCGAGGGGCCGAGGATGGAGAAGAACTCACCCGCCCGGATGTCGAGGGTCACGTCCGAGACGGCCGGGGTGGTGCCGAAGGTCTTGCCGACTCCGGTCAGCCGGACGGCGGGCGGGCCCGCCGGTGCGCCCGGCCCCGGGTCCTTCAGGATCGCTGTGGTCATGTCAGGACGCCTTCACCTTGGTCCAGCCCCGCTGGAAGTGCTTCATCGCGGTGCCCGGGTCGAGCAGGAAGTCCGCGTTCTCGATGGCCTCGTCGGACGCGTAGATCGCCGGGTTCTCCAGCGCCTTCTTGTCCTTGACGAACGCGCGCGCCTTGGCGTTGGTGCTGGCGCTGCCGCCGTCGTCGGTGGCCATCGCGGCGATCTCGGGGCGCAGTGTGAAGTTGATGAACCGGTAGGCGGCGTCCGTGTTCTTCGCGCCCTTCGGGATGGAGAGGCCGTCCGTCCAGATCGAGCCGCCCTCCTCGGGGATGACGTAGTGGACGTTCTCGTTGGCGGCGACGACCTTCGCCATCGCCGTGCCGCTCCACGCCTGGACCGCGCACGCCTGCCCGCTGGAGAGCAGTTGCGGGTAGTTGGTGGAGTTGTAGCCCGCGAGGATCTTCTTCTGGTTCTCCAGCGCCTTCGTCGCCGCCTCGATCTCGCCCTCGTCGGTGCTGGTGGCGCGGGCGCCGGTGACCTGGAGGCCCGCGATATAGGCCGCCAGCATGTTGTCCAGCATGTAGACCTTGCCCCGGTGCTCCGTGTCGAACAGGGTCTTCCAGCTGGTCGCCGAGGGGATACAGGTGTCGTTGTAGGCGAAGCCCGTGGTGCCCCAGATCCACGGGACGCT
Organism: Streptomyces sp. NPDC001889; assembly: GCF_053594535.1. Taxonomy (NCBI): domain Bacteria; kingdom Bacillati; phylum Actinomycetota; class Actinomycetes; order Kitasatosporales; family Streptomycetaceae; genus Streptomyces; species Streptomyces sp. NPDC001889. The sequence goes on along the minus strand of NZ_JBSFER010000018.1, from coordinate 36,783 downwards.
GTACTTGTTCCCCTTGTCGTACGAGGGGTCGCGGAACTTCTCCGCGAGGTTCTCCAGGCCCTTGATCCGGGAGTGGTCGAGCGGCTGGATCAGCTGCTGGCCGATGAGCTGCTGCACGGTGTACTGGCTGGGCTCCACCAGGTCGTAGCCGGCCGAGCCGGAACTGAGCTTGGCGGTCATGGTCTCGTTGCTGTCGAAGGTGTCGAGGGTGACCTCGATCCCGGTCTCCGCCTCGAACTTCTTCACCACGGACTCGGGGATCTCCCCGGCCCAGGCGTAGATGTTCAGCTTCTTCCCGCCGCCGGAGCCCGCGTCGGAGCCGGAGCCGCCGCAGCCGGCGAGGAGCAGTGCGGAGACGGTGGCGATGGAGACGGCGAGGACGGTTCTGGGGACTCTTCTCGTACGCATGGGGGTGTGCCTTTCACGGGTTCAGCGGGTCCGGGGGTGCGCGGTGCGGGGGTGCGCGGGCGCGGGGATGCTTCGGGTCGTCGGGGGACGGGCGGCGCGCGGCGCCGGTCGGGGCCGGCTAGCCCTGCTTGCCGCCGAGGAGCACCTGCCGCATCTGGCGCAGCCCGACGCCGAGGATGATCAGCAGCGTGAACAGCACCAGCAGCGTGCCCAGGGCGTTGATCTCGGGTGTCAGACCGCCCTTGAGCATCGAGTACACCCGCAGCGGCAGGGTGGTGGAGCCGATGCCGTTGGTGAAGGTCGACATCACGATGTTGCCGAACGAGATGGTGAAGCAGAGCAGCCAGGCGGCGAGCAGCGGCTGCCGCAGCAGCGGCAGGGTCACCCGCCGAAACGCCTGCCAGGGGTTGCAGCCGAGATCGGTCGCGGCCTCCCCGAGCGAGGAGTCCAGCGCGTTGTACGCGCCGAGGACGATCAGCGCCGCGTAGGGCAGGGTCACCACCAGATGCCCGAGGACGAGGGTCGTCATCCCGAGGTCGGCGCTCAGCGCCCCGAAGACCGACAACAGGGCCACCCCCAGCACGATCTCGGGAATGATCAGCGGCAGGAACAGCCCGCCGGAGAAGACGGCCCGCCGGCGCCTGGTCAGCCGGGCCATGCCCATCGCGGAGAGCAGCCCGCACACGGTGGCGAGGGTCGCGGAGATCAGGGCGACCTCCGCGCTGACCCGCAGCGCGGCCAGCAGTTCGGTGTTGTCGGCGAGCGTGCCGTACCAGCGGGTGGAGAATCCGGCCCACTTGTACGTGACCTCGGAGTCGTTGAACGACAGCACCACCACGACGACGATCGGGATGTAGAGGAAGGCGATGACGCCCCGGGCCAGCCAGGCCGTCACGGTGTCGAGGACGTGCTTCATGCCGTCTTCCTCCTCAGCCGCCGGGCGGCCACTCCGAAGACCGCCATCGAGGCCACCATCAGCACCAGCAGGACCACGGAGGCCGCGGCGCCCATCGGCTGGTTGCGGAACTCGGTGTATAGGGTCACGATCAGATTGCCGACGAGCTGGTCCCGGCCGCCGCCGAGCAGCACGGGGATGACGAAGACGCCGAGGGTCGGGATGAAGGTGAGCAGCGCCGCCGCGAGCATCCCGGGGCGGGCGATCGGCAGCAGGACCCGGGTGTGCACCCGCCACCAGCCGCAGCCGAGGTCGCGGGCGGCCTCGCCGAGCGAGTTGTCCACCCCGCGCAGGGAGGCGTAGATCGGGAAGATCGCCGTCGGCAGGAAGGCGTACACCAGGCCGATGAACGAGGCCCCCTGGCTCGGTATCCACTGGGTGGGCCCGTCGGTGAAGCCGAGGGCGTCGGTGAGGCTGTTGACCGGGCCGCCGGGGCTCAGCAGGTTGATCCAGGCGAACGTCCGGACCAGGAAGTCCGTCCAGAACGGCACGATGATCAGCAGCAGAAGCAGCATCTGGCGCTGCGGGGAGCGTCCGGCGAGGTAGTACGAGACGACATAGCCGAGGACCAGGCAGACCAGGGTGTTCAGGGCCGCCATGCCGAGGCTGTAGCCGAAGACCTTGAGGTAGATCGGCTCGAACAGGTCCTGGTAGTTGGTGAGGGTGTACCCGCCCCGCACCCCGCCGTACGCGTCGGCGGAGGCGAAGCTGTTGCGCACCACCAGGAGCAGCGGCACGAGCACCAGACCGAGCACGGTGATCCCGGCAGGCGCGAGAAGCGCCGTGGTCACCGCCGCCCGGCGCGCGGAGCGCGGCGCTGCTGCCGTCACCGGGACGTCCGGCGCGGGCGTCGGTCGGGCGGAGGGGTTCTGTGCATGCGCTCTTCTCCTTGGCTCCGGGGCGGGGCGTCGATGGAGAACAGCGTCGGTCATCAGCCAGTGGCCGGAAAGATGTAGATGAGACGAATCCCGTGGAAAGTCGAGGTAATTTCCACGGATATCGCAGCCGGAGGTCGGTGTGATGGTCGACTCTTGACGTATGGGTGATGATGGCTGTCAGTACCATCCACCTTTGGAGGCGCCTTATGATCGATGACCTGGACCGGCAGATCATCGACCAGCTCCGGGTGGACGGCCGCCGCTCCTTCGCCGAGATCGGCCGCGCCGTCGGTCTCTCCGAGGCCTCCGTGCGCGCCCGCTACCAGCGGCTCCAGCGCAAGGGGGTGCTCCAGGTGGTGGGCATGACGGACGCGATACGGATGGGCGAGATGGAGGTCCACCTCGCGGTCCGCGTCCACCATGTGCCCGTCGCCCTGGTCGCCCGCGAGCTGTCCCGGATGCCCGAGATGCGGTACGTGGCGTCCTGCGTCGGGCCCTACGACCTCATCGTGGATGTGCGCTGCCGCGACCTCGAACACCTCGCGGAGCTGCTCACCGAGCGGGTGCGCCGGGTCAACGGCGTCGCGCACGCCGAGGCGCTGACCGTGCTGGAGGTCATCAAGGACTCGTATCTCTGGGCCGGCTTCCGCGAGGTCCCGGTGCGCCCGGGGGAGCGGATCATCCCCGGCTGAAACCGGCGCGGCCGGTGGCCGCGCCGTGGTCGGGGCCCGTCCGCGGTGGTGGCCCGTCCGCGGTGGTGGCCCCGCCCGGAGCGGTGGGCCCGCCCGCGGCGCCGGCCCCGCTCAGACCGCCGGCCGCCGGCCCGGCTCCTCGGTGACGCCCTGCCCCACGGCGCTCGCCAGCCCGCTCCACGAGTAGTCCTTGAAGTGTTCGAGCAGCAGCAGCACCTGGACCCGGGAGACGCCCGGCAGCATCCGGATGTCGTCCAGCAGCTGCACCAGCTGCGCCTGATCACGGCAGGTGCCGTCCAGGAAGATGTCCTGGCTGCCCGCGCAGAGCGCCACATGGTTGATCATCGGCATCCCGGAGAGCGACTTCGCCACCGCGCGCGGGGTGAGGTCCCGGACCCGGATCATCAGCCGTACCGACTGATGGCCCAGTGTCAGCGGGTCGCACAGCGCGACGATCCGCAGCACACCGCTCTCCTGGAGCCGGGACACCCGCTGCCGCACGGTCGCCTCGGAGACGCCGAGATCCCGGGCGAGCCCCGTGTAGGGGGTCCGGCCGTCCCGGGTCAGCGTCTGCACGATCCTGCGGTCCATGTCGTCGAGCACGCCCCCACCATGGCATACGCCCGTCCCGGGGCGACAGGCCCGCCGGGCCGCCCGCTCGGCCCGCGACGACGGCCCGGTGCCGGCGGGCCCGCGCACCCGGGGCGTGCCGGCCTCACCCGCGCACCGGGGCCTCAGGCGTCGAAACGCCGGCGGGCGGCCTCGATGTCGCCGAGATACCGGTGGGTCCAGCCGCACATGCCGTCGACGGTGGCCCGCAGGGCCTGGCCCGGCTCGGTGAGGGTGTACTCGACCCGTGGGGGCACGGTGGGGTGCACCTTCCGCGCGACCAGGCCGTACCGCTCCAGCATGCGCAGATTCTGGGTGAGCATCTTGTGGCTGACGCCCTCGACCTCGTTCCTCAGCTCGCTGAAGCGCAGGGTGCGTTCGCCGAGCGCCTCGATGATCAGGAACGCCCACTTGTTGGCCACATCCGAGAAGATCTCCCGCGCCAGCGAGTCCGCGCGCCGCAGATCCGCGTCCTCGGGCGAGCCGGTGAACTTCTTGGTCACCATCGGGTTCCCCGGTTTCTGAGAAGTGCGTTCTTCCGGACCGGAGGACACTCTCCTACAGTTTCCCAGTAACCACAAGAGAGCAAAGGGAGTGCGCGGAACATGAGCGACCTCGATGTCTTCCACCACAACGTCCCGGCCGAGAGCGCCTTCGGCTACGCGCAGGCGATCAGGTCCGGCGCGCTGATCCATGTCTCCGGACAGCTCTCCCTCGACGAGACGGGAGCCTTCCGCCACCCGGACGACTTCGAAGCCCAGATGCGGCGGACCCACGCCAACATCGACAAGGTCCTGGACCACTACGGCGCCACCCGCGCCCGGATCGTCTCGCAGACCCTCTACCTGGTGGACTTCGGGCGCCACGCCGAGGCGATGGCGCGGGGCAACCGGGCGTACTTCGGCGGCCACCGCCCGGTCAGCACCGCCGTCGGTGTCACCGGACTGACCTTCCCCGGCCAGCTCATCGAGATCAGCGCGATCGTCGACACCGGACTGCCCGGCTGAACCCGGCCGGGCCCCGGCCCTCCGGACGGCGGCTCACTGGCCGCCGTCCACGGTGGACAGATCGATGTCCCAGCTGTGCTCGTCCGCGGCGTTGGCCGTGATCGGCGCGGGTGCGTCCGGGTTCTCGGGGTCGAAGGTGGAGGTCAGCGTGTGGGTGACGACCGGACTGGTCCACGCGGCGGCGCCGGCGTTGAAGGCGCCCGTGTTCCTCGCGACCTTCCAGCGGAAGCTGACGCTGTAGGACGCCAGCCAGTACCCCTGGGTCATGCTCCGGTCGGTGGAGAACCCGGGGTCGTCGTTGAAGGTGATGCGGTCCTTCGAGTTGTCGATCACCGCGTTGTTGTAGAGCGGCCGGTACGGGCCGTCCTGCACCCAGTCCCGGAAGGTCTCCTGGCCCGGCGCGGGGTTGTCGGGGGTGATCTGGACGCTGCGGTCGGTGACCTGCTGCCAGAAGTGGTAGTTGGTGGCGACCGAGAGCGGCGCCCCGTCCGGGTTCCTCAAGGACGCGGCCTGGGTGAAGCCGATGCTCTGGTTGGCGTTGAGCCGCTGCGAGGCCGGGCCGTCGTACTGGGAGGTGAAGACCAGTCTCGGCTTGTTGAGGTCGAAGTTCTTGCTGCTTCCCCGGGTGTTGCGGCGCTGCGGCGGAGGGCTGTTGCCGCTGGCCACTTCCTCCTTCTTCCGCTTCGGGGGCATCCGCTGCACCGGAGCCCCGGCACCGTGCCCGCCACGCCCGGGCCCGTGTTCGTGACCATGGCCGCTCCGCCCGCTCTCACCGGACCTCCCGCCCCCGGCCGCGCTCCGGGACGGCGCGGCCATCGCGCGCCTCGCGCCGGCCTCCGCCTCGCGTTCGAAACGGTCCGACGGATCGGAGATCCTGAGGCCGTCACCGGTGTCGGTGCCGGCGACCGGTCCCTGGCGCTGCTGGACGACATGGGTGAGTTCATGGGCCAGGGTGTGCGGGTCGGCCCCACCCGCACCGATCACGACATGGTTGCCCGAGGTGTAGGCACGGGCGCCCACCTCCGCCGCGGAGGCACGGGCCGCGCTGTCGTCGTGCACCCGGACATCGGAGAAGTCCGCCCCCAGCCGGGCCTCCATGTCGGTGCGGACGGAGTCGTCCAGGGCCCGCCCCGGGGAGCGGAGCACGGCGTGCACCGTGGCGCGCTGCACCGGCCGCCGGCTCTCCGGCCCGGGCGCCTCCCCTCCGGCCCCGGCCTCCCGCTGGGCCTCCGCCTCGACCATGCGCGCCACGGCGGCGTTGCCGATGGTGCGCTGGAGGGTCGCCGCCCCCTCGGGTGTCATACGGCGGACACCGGACCCGGCACCGGACACCGGCCCCGCACGCCCCGCCGCTCGCGCCGGGGATGCCGGGCGCGCCGCCCTCGCCGGCCGTTCGTGTGCATGCACAGCTCTGGACCCTTCCGCCCGGGATCGGACGCCGCTCGCCCCGCGGACGCATCCGTACGAGACTATCGGCGCGCTCGGCGGAGGGAAGTACCCGGCGGGGCAGGGGTGCTGTCCCCCGGGGCAGCGTCATCCGCCCTCCCGGACGCAGGCCCCGGCCCCTCGCGCCCGCCCCCCACTCGCCTCCCCCCGCTCCTCTCGGCCCTCGGCCCTCCGCCCTCCGCCGGACGGTCATCCGCCGTCGGCCGGCGCACGGTCCAGCCAGGGGCCGAACTCGCTCTCCAGAACCAGCCGGCCGAGTTTGCGGTACTCCTGGAGCACCGCCGACACCACCTGCTCCATCCGGAGCGGCTGCCCCGACTCCGCCGCCAGATAGGCGGCGGTGACCGCACAGGCGCGGATCGACCCGCCCGCCAGCTCGAACCGCGCCGCGCAGAAATCCAGATCCAGATCCGCGCCGCGCGGGATGGCCGGCCCGAGACAGCGGTCCCACAGCGCCCGTCGCCCCCGGGCGTCCGGCACGGGGAACTCCGCGATCACATCGAGGCGCCGGGTGAAGGCCTCATCGAGATGGGCCCGCAGATTGGTGGTGAGCACCGCGATCCCGTCGAAGGACTCCATCCGCTGGAGCAGATACGCCGACTCCACATTGGCGTGCCGGTCGTGCGCGTCCCTGACCTGAGAGCGCTTCCCGAAGATCGCGTCCGCCTCGTCGAACAGCAGGATGCCGTTGACATCGGATGCCTCGGTGAAGATCCTTTCGAGGTTCTTCTCGGTCTCACCGATGTACTTGTCCACCACGGTGGAGAGGTCCACCACATACAGCTCCATGCCCAGGTCGGCGGCGACCACCTCGGCGGACATGGTCTTGCCCGTGCCGGACTCACCGGCGAACAGGGCGACGACCCCCCGGCCCCGGCCGCCTCCCGGCCTCATCCGCCACTGCCCGAGCACCTGTCCCCGGTGGCGGGCGCGCAGCGCGAGTTCCGTCAGCCGGCCACGGGTCCCGGCGGGCAGCACGAGGTCGTCCCAGCCGACCGAGGGCTCCACGCGGCGGGCGAGCCGCTCCAGACCCGCGCCGTTCTGCGCCCGGACCGCCGTGCGCAGATCCCGCGCGTCCACCGGCCGCTCCTCCAGGGCAGCGAGCCGGGAGGCGACGGCGGCGGCCTTCCGTATCTGCTCGGAGTCGAGCCGGTGGGCGGCGGCCGTCCCGATGAGCCGCTCGTCGGCCCCCGCGTCGCGAGCGGCCGGGCCGGCCGCCGCGAGCGCCCTGCGCCACTGCCGGGCCACGCCATCGGGGCCGGGCGGCAGGACCCGGACCGGGACCGGGCTGTCCCGGGTCCACAGCGGGTCCCAGGTCCGCTTCCCATGGGCGATCAAGGGAGTCCCGCCGACCGCCGCGCAGAGACCGGCGAGCAGCCGCGCCCCCTCCGGCCGTTCGGGGGCGAGTGCTTCGAGCGGACCGAGCACGACCCCGCCGCGGCTCAGCCGGGCCTCGGCCGCCAGCGCCCGCACGAAGGAGCCCGGTTCGGGAGCGGTGGCGAGCGCCGCGGTGTCCACGACCAGCGGACGGAGCCCAGCGGCGCGCACCGCCTCGACCGCCAGCCCGCCCGGATCGCCTCCCCGGTCCAGCAGATGCACCAGACCGCTGCCCGTGCCCAGCGCCGCCGCCACCCGCAGGGCCTCGGGCCCCGGGTCGTCCGGCGCGCGCCCGGGCGCGGCGGCGTGGACCAGGCCCCGCAGCCTCCCGTCGATCTCGTCGTCGCCGAGCAGATGGGCGGTGATCCGGTCCGGCACCCGCAGCACTCGTGAGAGCAGGGGGCGCTCGGCCTCCAGGATCTCCAGCAGCCCGCCCGCGACCAGCGGGGCGGACGGCGAGAACCGGAACCGGCCGGGGCTCGCGGCCGGCAGTCCGCACAGCTCCAGCGCCAGCCCGACGGTCGCCCGGCGGCGGGTCAGATCGTCGTGGAGATACCCGTAGAGCCGCTCGAAACGGTGGTCGATGTCCGGGGCCATCGCGACCAGCAGGAGGTCCAGGTCGAGCGGGGCCAGACCGAAACCGTCGACGAGCCGCCGGAGCCGGCTCCCCGGCGGAAGGTGCGGCGGCTGTGCGTCTCCGAGCGCCGGGACCTGGTCCGGTTCCGGTTCCGGTTCCGGGTCCTGGCTCTGGTCCTGGTCCCGGCTCTGGTCCGGGTTCTGGACCTGGTCCGGGTTCGGGACCGGCGCGAACGCGTCGCGGGAGTCCATGATCCGTTCCGCCGCCTCGGGGGTGAGGTACTGCCCCCGGTACGGATCGTCCGGTTCCGGATCGTCGGCCCGACGGGCCGTCACCGCGATCCTGACCCGCCGTTCGACGAGGGCCAGCCGTTCCCAGAGCTGCCCGGCGTCCGCCGCCGGGGTGCCGGGCGGTGGGGCGGTGGCGCGGACACCCTGTGCCGTGGTCACCGGGCCGCGCCCCGGCGCCTGCGCCGGCCGGGCGGCGACGGCTGTTCACGTATCCCGGCGAACCCCTGCTCGCCGGGGCCGGGGATGTCCCCGTACCGCAGCCGGCGCCCCGGCTCCACCGCTTCGCCGTCCCGCGCGGCGACCGCCCGCACCACCAGCCCCTCGGTGACGGGCGGGCCCGCGGAACCGCGTTCACCGGCCAGCGGCGCCCGGACGCGCAGATCGATCGCGGCCTTCAGCTCGCCGCCCAGCGCGGACCACACATCCGCCGCGGACGGCCCGTCGGCGCCCGGGCCCGCCGCCTCGATCTCCACGGCCAGCCCCAGCTCGGCGAGGCTGCCCGTGCGCATCCGGGCGGGCAGCACATCCGACCGCACGAGCGCGCGCAGCACATCGGAGAGCAGCCGGTGTTCGTCCTGGGGCCGGTTGGTCCAGGCGGTGACCAGATAGGTCAGCTCGAACCAGCGCGGCGGGGTCCACCGCCCGGTCACCATCCCCTGGTCGTCGTACTCCTCGGCGGCGCCGGTGCGGCGCCGGCTCGCGTCCTCCCGGATGCCGTGGAGGAAGACACTGACCGTGGGGGCGTTCCGCCGGGCGGCCCAGTCCTTGGTCGGCGCGTCGAAGACCAGATCGACACCGCTCTCCTGGACACCGGCCTCGACCAGCAGCAGCCGCAGCCCCTCGTCCACCTCGTGGATCACCGCCGCCCCACCTCGTCCGGCGGGACCATCGTGCCGCTGACCACCAGGAAGTCCGTGGTCACCGGGCTGAACCCCGACCCCCTGGCGGTGATCACCCGCGGCCCCGTCCCGTCCTTGGCCAGGATCAGCAACTGGGCGATGAAGGTGCGGTTCCCGCGTACGGCGGTGGGCGGCGCGGTCGCCGTGATCCCGGGCTTCCAGCTCAGCGCGACGGAGGCCCCGGGCGGGAAGTCCCTGCCGCGCACGGAGGTGACGAAGCCCGGCTTGCCGACGGCCGGCACCGCGACGATTCTGGGCTGGAGGATGCGCAGCGCCGTCCTGGAGACATTGTCGCGGGGGTTGGCGTCGGTACCGGTCGTGGTCAGCGTCCCGGTGACGGACGTCCTCAGCGCCCGGTTCGGCGAGAGCACGACCCGGATGACGGTGGATTCCCCCGGTTCCAGGTCGGGCAGGGCGCACACCCCGGCGGCGCAGCCCGCCGGGAGCGAGCCCGCCGGGACGCGCGCGGGCAGTCCGAGCCTCAGCCGCAGTCCGGTGGCGAGCGCGTTCCGCCCGTTGCGCACGGTGTACGTCACCACCACCCGGCCCCCGACGAAGCCGGGGTTGGGCCGCGCCCGCACGGTGACGGCGGGTCCCGCCTCGGGCTCGGGCGCCTCGGGGGAGGAGGACGGGGGCCGCGTCGGTTCCGCACTCGAAGGCGAGGGCGACGGGGTGGGGGTGGGGGTGGGAGTGGAAGGGGGACGGGGTGATGTGGTCGGTGTCGGTGTGGGGCTCGGTGTGGGGCTCGGCGTGGGCGTCGGCGTCGGGCTCGGAGTCGGGGTGGGGCTCGGAGTCACCTCCCGGACCGGGACCGTCGTACCGGCCGCGTTGTCCGAAGGGTTCGGATCGAGCACGGCTCCACCGACCGACCAGCCGACCCGCTGATCCCCCGGCGTCACCCCGGTCAGCCGGGCGGTGACCTCCACGGCGGCCCCGGGCCGCAGCACTCCGAGATCACACTGCGGCGACCCGGCGGCGCAGGTCCCGGCCGGGGTGGTGAGCCGCTCCAGCCGCACCCCCACCGGGGCGTCGACGGTCAGCGTGGTGCCGGGCGAGAGCGCGGGGCCCCGGTTGGTGACGGTGACCGTCACCGACACGGCGGAACCCACCTCCACCGAGGGCCCGGTGGGCGGTGCGCTCAGCGACAGATCGACCGACTGCTGGAAGCCGGGCTCCTTCTGCCGCCCGGGCAGTCCGGTGCCGAACGGCGTCAGATCGCCCGACGCGAGGTCGAGCACGGAGAGCTGCTCGGGGGAGTTCGCCGCGAGCGCCCTGCGCGAACTGAGCACCAGCCGCTCCGCCTCCGGCGACCAGGCAACGTCGCGCGGCTGGAAGGGCCCGGTCTCCGAGGTGTCGGGGATGTCCTGGCGACAGGCGTCCGGGTTGTCCCGCTGGACGGACGGGAGCACGACCTGGCACGCCCCGCCGGAGAGCGAGGCCAGCACGATCCCGGCCCGCTCGTTGACCCGGCCGCCGCCGTCCTTGCGGTTGAAGGCGACCCGGCCGCCGTCGGGGGAGAACGCGGGGCTGTCGTCGATCACCTCGCAGTCACCGGGACAGATGGTGGCACTGAGGTTCCGCTGCTGGTCCAGCGCCCGCACCGGCACGGTCCAGATGTGCTTGTTGCCGCCGACGCCCTGGATCACCCGGTTGCGGGTGAAGGCGAGGGTGGTTCCGTCCGACGACCAGGTCGGCTGCGCGTCGCCGCCGGCCGGCTCCCCGGCGGGCGGCACGACCTCACCGACGATCGCCCCCGTGGCGGCCTCCGCGATGAGCACCCTGCTCGGCCCGGCGGCCCCGCCGACCCCGCCGGGCGAGGTCCTGGTGAACGCCAGCCGGGAGCCGTCCGGCGAGAAGGCGGGGTCGGTGTCCCAGTCGCGCGGGCCGCGCCCGGCGAGCGGCATCGGCGCCGCGTTCGCCCCGTCGGCGTCGGCCAGCCAGATCCGTTCGACGCGCCCGGCGTCCGAGTCCTCGAACCGGGTGACGACGATGCGCCTGCCGTCCGGTGTGTAGTTCTGCCGCTCGGTCCACGGGTCGAAGCCCGGGGCCGGGTTGAACAGCGGATCGGCGGCGGGGTCGGTGTTCGTGGCCGCCGCCGGGTCCTCCTTGAGCAGGGTCAGCCCGAGGTCCCGGGGGTCCGACCCGTCCTGTCGGACGTCCTGGAGCGTCACGACGTTCGCCGCCGACGCGCTCGTCCGCGCGACCACGACGGACCCCGAGTCCAGCGGGCCGAGCCACCCCGGCGAGTCGACCGCACGGTCCTCGCTGAGCACGGTCCTCGGCGCGGTGCCGGTGAAGGCGGTCGCCCGGTGGACATGGTCGAAGTCATCGCAGCCGCAGCTCAGATCGGGGCTGAGGAAGAGCAGATCGTTTCCGTCCGGGAGCCAGCTCGCCGAGTGCGTGCGCCAGCTCGCCGGCCCGTCGGCCAGCAGCGGACGGTCGGTTCCGGGGCCCTCGGTCGCCCGGAGCCGGGGCCCGCTCCCGTCGTCCCCTTCGAGGGTGTACGCGACCAGCGCCCGGTGCGCCGCGTCGTCCACCGGGTTCCACACCGGCTCGGTCGCGTCGCCCGCCGGGCCGTCGCTGATCCGGGTCGCCGCGCCGCCCGACACGGCCCGTTCGTAGATCTGCCGGCCCCGCGCGGGGCCGCCGTCACCGGAGTACGCGATCCGGGAACCGTCCGGGGAGAACGTCGGTGCGCTCTCGTCGCCCCCGGTGTCCGTCAGCCGCCGCAGTCCGGAGCCGTCGGCACCGACCGTCCACAGATCGCGCTGGAGCCCCCCGCCCGGTGCGGGCTCGCCCGAGTCGAACACCACGGTCCGCCCGTCCGGGGAGAGTTCCGGGTGGGCCGCGTCGCGGTCGGTGGTGAGTCTGCGCACCGCCCCGTCCGCGCCCCGCACATAGACCTGCGGGCGCGCGGTGTCGCGCCGGCTGGTGAAGACCAGCACGTCACCGCGGGCGGAGGGGTCCTGGTCGTAGTGGGCCGGGCCGGGCCCGAACAGCGGATCGCTGCGCCCGGGGTCGGCGACCCGGCCGAGACTGCGGTGCTCGGTGCCCGCGTAGACGATGCGCCCGCCGTCCACCGCCTCGGCGGTGAGCCTCGGCGCGCCCTGCGGGGCGGACGCGGACCCCACCACGAGCAGCGGCGCCAGCAGCACCACGGCACCGGTCAGTCGGCCCAGCCGGGAATGCCCCACCGGGCCAGCAGCGCCGCTCACGGCCCACCTCACAGTCTGGATCGTCGGCTCTCCGCCCTCAGCATCGCGCTCGCACGGGGCCGAGGACAGGCCGGGAGCACCCCGAGCGGGGGAAGGAGCCACTGCCCTTTGCGGCGCGGCACCCTCCCCGGTCCGCTCCGTCTCAGATGAGCCCGTGCCGCATCGCGTAGCCCACCGCGTGGGCCCGGTTGCGCAGTTCGAGCCGGGTCGCCACCTCGTGCAGCACGTTCTTGACGGTGCGTTCGGAGTACGAGGTCCGCTGGGCGATCTCCGCGGTGTCCAGCCCCTCCGACACCAGCCTGATCATCTCCGCCTCCCGTGTCGTGAGGGTGGAGAGCGAGAGCCCCCGGGGGTCGAGGACCGTGCGCTGGAGGCTGCTGACATGGTCGAGGAGCTTGCCGAGCAGATCGCCCGGCAGCACACCCTCCCCGTTGGCCATCGCCGTCACCAGATGGACCAGCCGGTCCTGATCGGCCTCGGCCCGCCGCAGCACGGCGGCGACACCGCACTCGATCATGGTCTGGAGCGCGCCCGATTCGAAGGAGCCGACGACGAGTCCGGTCCGGGTCGCGGTGTTGCGCTGGAGACGGTGAAGGAGCTGAACGCTGGGCTCCCCCAGGGTGTCCACGACCACTAAGGAGACCTGGGCCCGGTCGGCCTCGGAGTCCGCCAGCAACTCTATCTCCGGCCGGAGCCGCAGCTGGTGGACCATGCCGGTCTGGAGGATCAGATCCTCCGCGTACACGGCTACGGAGACCCGGTCCCCCGGGGCCCTCTCGGTACCGGACCCGGTGGGGCGCTCGGCTCCCGCGGGCCCCTGGTACGGGCCGCGCCGGGCTGGTCTGTTCGTCATGTCCGTCGTCGTCATCGTTCCGTGCCCGTCTTCCTCAATGACATCCAGCCGATAGGTCGTCGCCGCTGTCGCACCGCACCGCCGCCGGCAGGGCGCGCGGGCCCGGCGCGCGGGCGCCGGGGCGCCGTGCGGGGGTGCCTCCGGGGCACCGCCCGTGCCCGCTTGTTGCCCTCGCGTCTCTGCTGCGGAACCCGGACGGCGGCCTAGCGTCGCACCGTGACCACATCTGCCGAACTCGACCGGCCCACGGTGACGGTGTCGCCGGGCGCCGAGGCGACGATGCCCCTGACCGTGCGCAACGACAGCGACATCGTCGAGGCCTACACACTCGAAGTGGTCGGCGACTGCGCCGCGTGGAGCACCGTCCTGCCGGCGCGGGTCTCCCTCTACCCCGGCACCTCCGAGGTGGTGACCGTACGGCTCGCGCCGCCCAGATCCCACGAGGTCCGGGCCGGGGAGACACCTCTCGGAGTCCGCGTTCTGCCGGCGGAGCGCCCCGGCACGGTGGTGGTTCCCGAGGCCACTGTGATCATCGAGCCCTTCCACGAACTGCGGGCGGATCTGGACCCGCGCCGGCGCCGGGGCTGGCTGGGAGCCCGGTTCCGCACTTCGGTGCGGAACCGCGGGAACACCCCGGTCGGTGTCGCCCTCACCGGCAGGCAGCCCGGGGAGGAACTCCGGCTCTCCTTCACCCCGGACGTGCTGCGCCTGGAACCGGGGGAGTCCGCCGAGGCGCGGCTGCGCGTGCGGGCCCAGCCGATCTGGTTCGGTGAGCCGGTCGATCGGCCGTTCGAGTTCGAGGCCGCAGAGAGCGCCGAGAGCGCCCAGAGCGCCGGGGACGCCGGGGACGGCGTGAGCCCCGGGGACGCGGGGACCTCCGGGCCGGAGACCGGCGGCGAGCCGCCCGGCCTGTCCGAGACGCTGCCGGGCGAGTTCGCGCAGATGCCCCTGCTGCCCCGGTGGCTGCTGATCGTCCTGGCGGCGCTGCTCGCCCTGCTCATCGCGTGGTTCGCGCTGGTGCGGCCGGCGGTGCGGAGCACAGCGAAGCAGGCGGCGACCGTGGCCGCCAAGGAGGAGACGGCCCGCGGCGAGCAGTCGGGTCAGCCGGCACCGGGTGGAACGGAGAACCCGGCCGGCGGTCCCGGCCAGAGCCAGGGGCCCGGGCAGGGGCCGGGCCAGGGACAGGGGACGACCGCTCCGGGCGGTTCGGCCGCCCCCGGAGGCGCCTCCACCGGCGGCACCGGTACGGGCACCGGCAGCGGCACCGGGACCGGCACAGGCCAGGGCACCGGGGGCACTCAGCAGAGTTCGGCGACCATCGACGTGCAGACCGGGTCGGGTGCCGAGAAGCAGGGCACTTACCGGGTACCGGAGGGGAAGGTGTTCGGCATCACGGACATCGTGGTGGCGAACTTCCAGGGGGACGAGGGAACGCTCACCATCTCCTTCGGGGAGCGGAAGATCACCACCATCGCGCTGGAGACCTTCCGCAATCAGGACTACCACTGGGTCACCCCCATCCAGATTCCGGCGAACGCCGCTGTGACCGCTTCCGTGACCTGCGCCAAACCGGGGACGCCGGCAACGGGGACCCAGGCTTCCGAATGTCACCAGGTACTCAATGTCAGCGGCATAATGAGCGATGTCGCCCCGTAGAGACAACAGCGCCGGGCCACCCGCCTTCCCCGCAGGGGGCGAGAACAGCGGAGAACACGACCGGGGAACACCCGGAGTGCCCGTCGTCGGCAGATTCTTTCCCCTGCGGACGCCCAAAGTCCACGCCTTGGGAATTTCCCGCCACTTCCGGGGCCGGGCGAAGGACATCCGGCCGGAGATCCCCGGAGGGCCCGCGAGCGCTGATCCGGTCACCGGGAACCGTACGGCCGGTCCGTCACCGACAGCGAACTCTGGCCGATTCCCGACAGCCCCGCCCCGCCCCCGCCGCCGCCCCGGGCGTCCGTGAGCGGTGCCGGGGACGCGCCGGACGGGACATCCGGTCCGCGAGGGGCAGCGATTCCGCCCGTCGGGGTGCCCGGAAAGGCAGCGTCGTTGCCCCGCGTCCAGGACTCTGGGGCCTACTGCCCGCCACGGCCGCCGGACAAGACTGAGCGGCGAACGAATGACCACGACAAGGAGCGAGCATGCCGTCGTACCTCACCCCCGGTGTTTACGTGGAGGAGGTGCAGTCGGGAGCGCGGCCCATCGAGGGAGTCGGCACCGCGGTCGCAGCCTTCGTCGGCTTCTCGGGGACCGGCCCCTTCCACCAGCCGACCCTGGTGACCAACTGGGACCAGTACGTCCAGACGTTCGGCACCTTCACCGCCGACACCTGTCTGGCCTCCGCCGTCCACGGCTACTTCGCCAACGGAGGCGGCGCGGCCTATGTGGTGCGCGTCGGCGGCCCCGCGCAGGGCGAGGAGCGGGAGTCCGCGCCCGAGGCGGTCCCGCCCGTCGCCATCGGCGGCTTCCTGGTCTCCGCCCGGCCCGGCGCGCGTGGCGACCTCTCCGTGGAGATCGCCGACGCCGAGGGCGAGAACCCGCCGGAGGACCGCTTCCGGCTCCTGGTGCGCCAGTCGGGCAAGGTCGTGGAGAGCTATGACGTCTCCACCCGCAAGAACGTCAAGGGCTATGTGGTCACCCAGACCCGCGAGTCCCGGCTCATCGAGGTCACCGAACAGCCCGGTGCGGCGCAGAGCCGCCCCGACCGGCAGAGCCTGACCCTCGCGCCCGCCGCGCCCGCCCCCGGCACCGGGGTGGTGACCCGGCTCGACGCGGCCGAGTACGTCGGCGACACCGCCGCCCGGACCGGGTTCGCGGGCCTGGAGGCGATCGACGAGGTCACCATGGTCGCCGTACCGGATCTGATGAGCGCCCACCGGCGCGGCGACATCGACGCCGAGGGCGTCAAGACCGTGCAGCTGGCGGTCATCTCGCACTGCGAACAGATGGGCGACCGGGTCGCCATTCTGGACACACCGCCCGGGCTGTCCGCCCAGCGCGCCCGTACCTGGCGCAACGACGACGCCGGATTCGACTCGCGCTACGCGACCGTGTACTACCCGTGGCTCAAGGTCTTCGACCCGGCGACCGGCCGCAACACCCTGGTGCCGCCGAGCGGACACGTCGCCGGGGTCTGGGCGCGCAGCGACAGCGAGCGCGGAGTGCACAAGGCCCCCGCCAACGAGGTCATCCGGGGCGCGGTGGATCTGGAGATCCGCCTCAGCAAGGGCGAACAGGACCTGCTCAACCCCATCGGTGTGAACTGTGTGCGCGCCTTCCCCGGGCGGGGCATCCGGATCTGGGGGGCGCGCACGCTCTCGTCCGACCCGGCCTGGCGCTATCTCAATGTGCGCCGGCTCTTCAACTACCTGGAGGAGTCGATCCTCCTGGGCACCCAGTGGGTGGTGTTCGAGCCGAACGACGACCGCCTGTGGTCGAGCATCCGGCGCAACGTCACCGCTTTCCTCATCGAGGAGTGGCGCCGGGGCGCCCTCTTCGGCCGCACGGCCGAGGAGGCGTTCTACGTCAAGTGCGACCGTGACAACAACCCGCAGGAGTCGATCGACCTCGGGCGGGTCGTGTGCGAGATCGGCGTGGCGCCGGTGAAGCCCGCGGAATTCGTGGTCTTCCGCCTCGCGCAGTTCTCCGACAGCACCAGCCTCGTCGACGAGTGATCCGGCAGCAACCGCGAACGGAGTAGGTGACACAGACCCATGGCAGAGGGCGACGCTCTTTCCACCCATGTCTTCGGCGTGCAGCTCGGCGGCTATCTCGTCGAGTCGATCCAGGAGGTCAGCGGTATGACCGTCGAGGAGGAAGTCGTCGAGGTCCGCCAAGTGACCGCCGAGGGCAAACAGATCATCCGCAAACAGCCCGGCGCGCGTCAGGCGGGCGAGGTGACGATCACCCGAGGGCTCGACCAGAGCAGTGAGTTCACCAACTGGATCAAGGAGACGCTCAACAACGGCGCCGTCGACACCGCCCGCCAGAACCTCACCATCGAGATCAAGGACTCGACGGGTGCCACGGTCCGGCGCATCCAGCTGATGCAGGGGTGGGCCAGCAAGTGGGAGGGTCCCTCGCTGAAGGCCGGAGAGTCCAGCGCCGCCACGGAGACGGTGACCATCACCTTCGAGGAGATCGTGGTCGAATGAGGCGCAGGACCGTCAGGTCGGGCGGGCTCGACGAGATCATCGACGGCCTCGCGCCGGCGCCGTCCACCGACCGCGAGGAGGGTTCCGCGCCGGCTCCGGGACGGGACCGCGACCGCGAGGAGTCGCGTACGGAGTTCGCGTTCGAACTCCCGCGCGGGTACGTCGACGACGAGGGCCGGGCGCACCGGCACGGCACCATGCGGCTCGCGACGGCACGGGACGAACTGCGCCCGCAGATCGATCTGCGGGTGAAGGAGAACCCGGCGTATCTGAGCGTGGTGCTGCTGAGCCAGGTGATCACCCGGCTCGGCACCGTCACCGATGTGCACGCCGGGGTGGTGGAGCGGATGTACGCCACCGATGTGGCGTTCCTCCAGGACTTCTACCGCCGGATCAACAGCGAGGGACACACCCACGCCGCGGTGACCTGTCCGCTGTGCCACGGATCGTTCGAGGTGGACCTCTCGGGTGGGCGCCTGGGGGAATCGTGACGTACGCGATTCCCCGGCTGCGGGAGGAGATCGCGTACATCGCCTACCACTTCCACTGGCAGCGAGAGGACATCCTCGACCTCACCCACGGCGAGCGTCAGCAGTGGGTGCGGGAGATAGCGCGGATCAACACCCGCGTCAACGAAGGCGGTTGATTCTGTGGGATACGGGGACTGGTTCCGCCGGCGCGGCCCGCGGCGGCCGGACGCGGCCTCGGGCGCCGGGGACGGCGACGGAGGCGGAACGGCACCGGAGGCGGGCCGGGGGACGGGGGAGCGGGGCGGGGGCGAGGGCTGGGACGGCGGCTGGCGGCGGGTCGCGCCGCCGCGGACGACGGTCGCCCGGTCCGCGATCGCGGTGAGCGACGGGCTGCGCTTCAGATCCGGCCTCGCCTCATGGCAGAACCCCGCGTTCGGCGGCGAACTCGGCCACGCGGTGCTGCCGTCCGCGCCGGTGGGGCTGATCCACGGAGTCGCCCGCCCGGCCCGCGCCCGGTCCTCCCCGGCCGGCGGGCCCCTGCTTCTGCGGGCCGTCAGACCCGGCGCGGACGCCGGGGCCAAACCGGTGGAGGAGCCTGTGACGGGGGCGCCGGGCGGCCGTACGGCCGGTGCGAAGCCGGCACCGCACCGGCGGACGAGCCGTACGACACCCCCCGGGGACGGCCCGGCCACCCCGGATACGAGTCCGGGTTCGGGTTCGGGTGGTGGGGAGCGGGGTGCGGTGTCCGGGCCGTTGGTGGTGCCGGGTTCGCGTCGGTCCGGGGGTGCGGTGCCCGGGCCTTCTTCGGCGGATACCGGTTCGGGTTCGGGTGGTGGGGAGCGGGGTGCGGTGTCCGGGCCGTTGGTGGTGCCGGGTTCGCGTCGGTCCGGGGGTGCGGTATCCGGGCCTTCTTCGGCGGATACCGGTTCGGGTTCGGGTGATGGGGAGCGGGGTGCGGTGTCCGGGCCGTTGGTGGTGCCGGGTTCGCGTCGGTCCGGGGGTGCGGTATCCGGGCCTTCCTCGGCGGATACGGGTGCGGGTTCGGGTGGTGGTGGGGGACAGCGGGCGGTGTCCGGGCCGTCCGTCGTGCCGGGATTCCCCCCGTCCGCGGACAGCGCACCCGCGCCCGTGCCGGTGGTGGCGGCTCCGCTCCGGCGGACTCTCCCCGCCGCCGTGCGTCCCCGGCCGAGCGGGCCGTCCCTGACCGTCGCCCGCCGCCCGGCGATGCCCCTCCGGCGCGTCGCCGCGCTGCCACCGGCCACCCCTTCCGCCCTCACCCCCGCACCGGCGGCCGTGCCCGGGCCACCGGCCGGCTCCGGCGGGCCGGCTCCCGCCGCACCCTCCGAACCCGTACCCCCGGGGGATCGCGCTTCCCGCCGACCCACCGCCGCAGCCGTGCGCCCCGCCCTGGGGCAGCCCCCGCCGGAACCGCCCGCCGGGGCCGTCCTCTCCGGGGACACGTCCTCCGGCCCGGCCGGGCGACCGTCCACGGTCGCTCCCGTGCTCCAGCGACGGACTCCGGACGCGGTGACCCCCGAGGCGACCACGCCCCCACCGGAGCCGATGAAGCCGGTGGTACGCCGGGAACCGCCCCGGCCGGACCGGCCGGCTCCCGCCCCCGGGCCGGCCCCGGCACCGGAACGCCCGCCGTCGCCGCCCGCCGCGCACCGTACGGAACCGGCCGGCGGAACCACGGGACCGCACACCCCGCGAACCCCGCCGGCCCGGCCCGCCCGGCGATCGCGAACGGAGCCCGAGCCCCCGAATCCTTCCGGCGCTCCCCGGCCGCCCGCGCGATCGGCACCGCCGGACGGGCCCTCCGGGACAGGGGCCCGCACCCGTGGCGGGATCGGCCTCCCCCTGCCGTCCCTGCCGTCGACGGCCAGGATCGAGGGCGGCGCTCCGCTGCTCGGTGACGGCCGCCGGAGCCGGCCGGGAACCGCGGGTCCCCGGCAGCGCCCGCCGGTTCCAGGGGCCGCGCCCGCACTCCCCGCACCGGCCGAGCCGGCCCCCGGGCCCCCGCGCATGCCGGTGCGTCAGAACTCCGCGCCGGCCCCGGAAACCGCCGCTGTCCGCAGCGCGGCCGGGACCGCCCGTACGGAACCGTCCCCTCCCGCACCGGTGCGTGTCCGGAAGGTCGCCCCGGAGCGGGGGAAGGGCCGGCCGGCCCCGCTCGCCACCGCCGGTGCCGGGGGACCAGCGCCCGTCGCGCGGCGGTCGCGGGGGCTGCTCGCGGGCAGAGCCCTCACGGTGGGCACCGGCTCCGGCATGGGCTCCGCCGCACCGGCGGCGACGGCGGGCGGCGGGTCCCGGCCGGTCGTGACACCCGTCTGGCGCCGTGGGGCACGGCAGCCGGGACCCGCCGAGCCGCCGTCGGAGCGGGACGCCTCGCGGCCGGAGCGGCACCGTCCGTCCCCTCCACCGGGAACGGCGCCCCGGCGGCCCCGGCGGCCCACCGAGCCGGTCCCGCCCGGCCGGACCGGAACGGCCGGCGCGGGGCCCGCGCCCGGCAGTCCGGCCACCGGGCGCACCACCCGGACCACCCGTACCGGCCTGGGCGGGACCTCCTCGCCCCGCCCGCCCGTCGACGGGCCCCGGCGCCCACCGGAGTCCGCTGCTGTGCCGGCGGACCCCGCGCGGGAGCCCCGGCCGGACCGGGCTGACCGGCCGCACCGGACCCCCGCGCAACGGCCCGACCGCCCAGCGCGCGACCGGGCGGCCGGCGGCTTCCTCCCGCGGCTCGTCCAGCGCGCCGTGCGCGGCGGGACGACCGGGAGAACGTCAGCGCGAGCGCGGCCGACTCCGCCCCCGGCTCCGAGCGCGAGCGGGACAGCGCGGCCGTCCCCTCCCACCACCCGCCCCCGCCCGCAGGACCTCCGCCCCCAGGACCCCTCGGGCCCGAATCCCCTCGCGCGGAAGCCGGGCGCGGAGCCGCGCCCCGCCCGCCCGCCGGGACCTCCGCCCGGGGAGCCCGCCCCTTCCCCCGCTCCTCCGGCGGCTCCCGCCGTCCCGGTCGTGCGACCGCACCCACCCGCGCCCGGCGGGACGGGAGCCGCGGCCGCCGTCCCCGTACAGCGGACGGCGATGCCGGTGGTGCCCGAATCCGCCGGTCCCACCGGCACCCCGCCCCCCGCTCGGGGCGGTGCGCGCCCGCCGCCGCTGCCGGTACGGGTCCCGCGCCGTGGGCCCGCCCCGGCCGCCGGCTCCGGCGGCGCCCGGGCCGTCGAGCGGGCGGTCGCGGTCCAGCGCGCGGCGGAGGACGCGGGAGTCACCGGTGTCCCGGTGCGGGCGTCCCCGGTGAAGCCCCCCGAACCCTCGGCGATGACCGGGCCCGGCACACCCGGCACACCCACCCCGGCCCCGGCCCGGGTCACCTCGGCGGAGATCGAGGAGCTGGCCCGCCGGCTGCTCGATCCGGTGAGCCGGCTGATCCGCGCTGATCTGCGCAGAGGGCGGGAGCGCGCCGGACGGCCGTACGACGGGCGCCGCTGACGGCGGCCCCCGTACCCCGGCGCCCGGGAACAGCGGGGGACGAGCTGAGAAGAAGAGAAAGCGGAGGAAGAGAAGGCACATGGACGGCACATGACGGACAACATCTTCGCGACGAGCGTGTTCTTCAAGCTCGTGATCGGAGGCAGCGAGCTGGGCGCCTTCCACACCTGCTCCGGACTGGGGGCCGAGGTCGAGATGGAGCAGTACGCCGAGGGCGGCAACAACGGCTTCACCTGGCAGCTGCCCGGGCGGATCACCTGGACCAACATCACCCTGACCCGCCCGGTCACCGCCGACACGCTCAAGATCGCGCGATGGCTGAACGAACTGATCCGGCAGGTCGAGCCCAAGGACGGCGAGATCGTCGCCCTCCGGCCCGACCTCAGCCGCATCATCAGCTGGCAGGTGCACGGCATCGTGCCGGTGCGCTGGCAGGGGCCGTCCTTCGACCCCGCCAGCTCCCAGGCGGCGATCGAGACGCTGGAGATCGCCCACGAGGGGCTGGAGCCCTCATGACGGACTGCTGCCGTGCGCCCCGGCGGGGAACGGGCGGCGGGGACCACCGGGAGGGAGGAGCGCCATGGCACCCACGGGCCGCGCGAGCCGCGCTCGCGCCCAGCTGACCATCATGGAACCGCCGGCGACCGTCGGCGCCAGACCGGGCGGCAGCCTCGCCCGGCTCACCCTCCAGTTCAACCCCGCGACCCTGTCGCTGAGCAAGAGCACCGAGTGGCGGCGCACCCCCTCCCGGATGGCCGGGCAGTCCGCACTGCCCGAATTCGTCGGCAGCGGACCCCGGACACTCTCCCTGGAGGTCTTCCTGGACGCCACGGCCACCCATGACAACTCCGTGGAGAAGGCGGTGGAGCAACTGATGCGGGCCTGTGTGCCGACCCCGAGGAGCCTGGCCCGCAAGACACCCGCCAGTCCCTGGGTCCGCTTCGACTGGGGCGCGTCGAAGACGACCTCGTTCGACGGCGTACTGGCCGGCCTCTCCGTCTCGTACACCCTCTTCGACGTCGACGGGAAGCCGCTGCGCGCCACCTGCTCCCTGACCATCGAGGAGGCGAGCGTCGACCCGCCCGGGCAGAACCCCACATCGGGCTCCCGGGAGGCCCGCCGCACCCACCGGGTGGTCGCCGGTGACAGCCTGCCGCTGCTCGCCTGGCGGGAGTACGGCGACGCCACCGCGTGGCGTGTGATCGCGGAGGCCAACGGCATCGACGACCCGACGCGGCTGACACCCGGCCGGGAACTGCTCGTGCCCGGACTCGACGACCACACCGGGGAGGAGGGCCGATGAGCGCCCCCGGCCGCTCCTTCGCCGCCGATCCGATCGTCGAGGCCCCCGGCGAGCTGCCACCGGCCTGGGCGACCCAGTTGGTGAGCTGTGTGGTCGACGAGAACCTCGGTCTGCCGGACACCGCCGTGCTGAGCTACCGGGACCCCGACCACAAACTGCTCACCGCCACCGGACTCACCATCGGCACCCCGCTGAAGATCTCCGTGGTCACCGTGCAGGAGCGGGTGCGCGAGCGGCTGTTCACCGGCGAGGTCACGGCGGTCGAGCTGGACAGCGACACCACCGGTTCGTTCACGGTCGTCCGGGCCTTCTCCCGGGCCCACCGGCTCCAGCGCGGACGGAAGGTGGTGGCCTTCCGCAACATGAGGACCGCGGACATCGTCCGCAAGGTCGCCGCGGGTGCCGGTCTCGCCTGCGGACGGATCGAGGCCGCGCCCATCATGTACAAGCAGCTCACCCAGCCCAATGTCTCGGACTGGGAGTTCCTCCAGTACCTCGCGGGCGAGAGCGGCGCGCATGTGCGCGTGGACGAGAAGGGACTGCTGGAGTTCGTGAGGCCCAGACCCGCCGCTTCGGCGCCCTCGCCCGCGACCTCCGCCACCCGCAGCCCCATGGTCCTGGAGTACGGGCGGAATCTGCTGGCCCTGCGGGCCGTGCTGACCGGCGCGGACGGGGCGGCCAGTGTGGAGGTGCGCGGCTGGAACGTGGACACCAAGACCCGGCTGGTCGCCCGTGAGCAGTCCATCCGCAGTACGACCGTCGCCCCGGGGATGAGCCCGTCCCTGGCGGCCGGCGCGTTCGGCGCGAACGCCCGGATGACGGTGGCGGACACCCCGTACCGCACCCAGGCCGAGGCCAGGGCCGTGGCGGGTTCCGTGGCCGCGTCCGTGAGCGCGGGCTTCGGCGAGATCGAGGCGGTCGCCGAGGGCAATCCCCAGCTGCGGGCGGGCAGGCCGGTCGCCCTCGGCAATGTCGGGCCGGCGTTCGCCGGGCGGTACACGGCGACCGCCGTCCACCATGTGCTCGAACCGAACGGCGGCTACCGCACCACCGTGATGGTGAGCGCGGCGCCCGACCGCTCGCTCGCGGGACTGGCCACCGGCGCCAACGCGCCCGCCCGGGGCCCGCGCATGCCCGGCCTCGCGATCGGCGTGGTCACCGACATCCGCGAGGAGGGCCGGGCCGAACGCGGCTGGGTCCGGCTGAAGTTCCCCTGGCTCGACGACACCTATGTCACCGACTGGGTCCGCACGGTGCAGTGGGGCGGCCAGGGCGGCGGCGGGGTGTTCAGCCCCGAGGTCAACGACGAGGTGCTCGTCGGGTTCGAGCAGGGGCTGCTGGACAGCCCCTATGTGCTCGGCGGCCTCTACAACGGCGTCGACAAGCCGTCGCCCCACGCGGTGCCGCTGGTCGACCGGACCAGCGGCAGGGTCAACCGCCGTTCGCTGGTGTCCCGCTCCGGCAACCGGATCGAACTGCTCGACGCCCCGCGCGGACCCTCCGGGGTCCGGCTGGCCAGCGGTGGCAAACGGCTGGAGGTCACGCTCGACGAACGGCGCAACGAGATCGCGCTGACGGTCTACGGGCCCGGCGGCACCCGGGCCCTCAGTTCCCTGACCCTCTCCGCCTCCGGCATCACACTCGACGCCGGTACGGGCGATGTGACCGTGAACGGCCGCTCGGTGACCGTCAACGGCAGAACGGGGGTCACCGTGGACGGCGGACTGCTCGCCGTCCTCAAGGCCAGGCTGATCCGTATCAACTGACGATCCGCATCAACTGACGATCCGTACCCCGGCGCGACCGTCCACCGCACGGCGGTCCTCACCACAGGGAGAACAGCGACGATGCCCCCCGCGGCCCGCACGGGCGACACCACTGTCCACGGCGGCCTCATCGGCACCCCACCACCGGGTGCCGCCGCGGCCGTCGCCACCGTGCTCATCGGCGGCCGGCCGGCCGCCGTCACCGGCAGCCTGCACGTGTGCGTGCCGCACGCGGCGCTCGGGCCGGGCAACGTCATCCTCCCCAGCCCCGCCGCCGCGGCCGGCGGGCAGGTGCTGATCGGCGGACTGCCCGCCGCCCGGATGCGGGACACCACCACCTGCGGCGCGCTCATCACGAGCGGCGCGCCGAACGTCCTGATCGGGGGCCCGCTGTGAGCGGCGGCGGATTCATCGGACGCGGCTGGGGCTTCCCGCTGCGCGTCGGCCCCACGGGCGGCATCGGCATGGTCGAGCGCGACCGGGAGATCGAGGAGGCGATCGGCCTCGTGCTCGGCACGGCGCCGGGCGAGCGGCCGATGCGCCCGGAGTTCGGCTGCGGCATCCACGACTATGTCTTCGCGCCCGGCGACGGGGCCACCGCCGGGCGCGTCGCCCAGGAGGTGCGCGCCTCGCTGGAGCGGTGGGAGCCGAGGATCGAGGTGGCCGATGTGGTGGTCGCCTTCGACACCGCCGACGAGGGCACCCTGTACATCGATGTGCACTACACCGTGCGGGCCACCAACGATCTGCGCAACCTCGTCTTCCCCTTCTACACGATCCCGTCATCCGAGCGCCCCGACGAAGCCGGAGCCCGCTGATGGCCCTGCCCTCACCCAATCTGGACGATCGGCGCTTCCAGCAGCTCGTCGACGAGGCCAAGCGGTATGTGCAGCAGCGCGCCCCCGAGTGGACCGACCACAATGTGTCGGACCCCGGGGTCACGCTCATCGAGACATTCGCCCAGATGGTCGACCAGTTGCTGTACCGGCTGAACCGGGTTCCGGACAAGAACTACTCGGCCTTCCTCGACCTGCTGGGCATCACCCTCTTCCCGCCGTCACCGGCCCGCGCTGACGTCGACTTCTGGCTCTCCGCGCCCCAGCCGGAGACCGTCCGCCTCCCGGCGGGCACCGAGGTCGCCACGGCGCGCGGCGAGGCCGACGAGGCGGTCGTCTTCTCGACCCGCGACGAGCTGCGGATCGTGCCGAGTTCGCTGATCCGGCTGGTCACCGCTCCGGTGACGGGCGACCAGACCGACCGCACCGCGCCGCTCGGCGCCGGCAAGGACGTGCCGTGCTTCCAGCCCAGGCCACAGCCCGGTGACGCCCTGCTGTTCGGGCTGCCCACCGCCGTCCCCCGGTGCGTCGTCGCGGTACGCCTGGACAGCCGGGTGGAGGGAGTGGGGGTCGACCCCCGGCAGCCCCCGCTGGTGTGGGAGGCGTGGGACGGCGCCCGCTGGGTCCTCTGCGAGACCGGCACCGACACCACCGGCGGGCTGAACAGGCCCGGCGAGATCCTGGTGTTCGTTCCCGCCGGACACACGGAGTCGGTGGTCGCGGGGACCTCGGCGGGGTGGCTGCGCTGCCGGGTCACCGCACCGGAACCCGATCAGCCGTTCTACTCCGAGTCCCCGACAATCCGGGAGGCCGAGGTCTTCACCGTCGGCGGCACGGCGGGCGTCGAACACGCCGAGACCCTCACCGGCGTACCCCTCGGCACCTCCGAGGGCGTCGCCGGGCAGCGGTTCTCGCTGAACAGGGCGCCGCTGCTGCTGGACGGGGAGCCCCCGGTCGTCGAGGTCTCCTCCGCCGAGGGCTGGCAGGTCTGGACCGCCGTGGAGCACTTCGGCGCCTCCGCCCCCGGCGACCGGCACGTGCGGATCGACGCCGTCGCCGGCGAGTTCGCCTTCCCGCCCGAGGTGCGCGAGCCGGACGGGACGGTGCGCGCCTGCGGCGCGGTGCCCGGGAAGGGCGCGGAGCTGCGGATTCCGCGCTGTCGTACGGGCGGTGGTGCGGCCGGCAATGTCGCCCGGGGCGCCATCTCCGTGCTGCGCAGCTCGGTGCCCTATGTGGCGGGTGTGGAGAACCGCGAGGCCGCGTGGGGCGGGGTCGACGGCGAGACCCTGGAGAACGCGAAGGTCCGGGCGCCCAGCGTCCTCCGGGTGCGGGACCGGGCGGTCACGGCCGAGGACCACGAGATCATCGCCCGGGAGGCCGCGCCCTCGCTGCGCAGGGTCCGCTGTCTGCCCGCCGTCGCGGGCGAGGGCGGTGCGGTACGGGTCCTGGTGGTGCCCGACGCCGTCGCCGACGAGGGCGGCCGGCTGCGGTTCGAGCAGCTCATCCCGTCGGACTCGGTGCTCTCGGCGGTCGCCGCGCGGCTCGACGCGCGGCGGCTGGTCGGCACCAGACTGGTGGTGGAACCGCCCGCGTACCAGGGCGTCACCGTGGTCGCCCGGCTGAGGGCGGCCGGGGACGATGTGGACCGCGTCCGCGCGGACGCGCTGGAGGCGCTCTTCCGCCACATCGATCCGCTGCGGGGCGGAGCGGCGGGCGACGGGTGGCCCTTCGGCAGACCGGTGCAGTACGGCGAGGTCTTCGCCGTCCTCCAGGGGGTGCCGGGGGTGGATCTGGTGGAGGAGGTGCGGCTGTTCGCGGCCGACCCGATCACCGGCCGGCGCGGGGCGGCGGCGGAGTGGATCGATGTCGTCCCGGGCGCCCTGGTCTTCTCCCACCAGCACCAGGTCGTGGTCGGCGCGAGCCCGGCCGGGGGCACCGCATGACCAGGGCGGCGGTACCGGGGCTCGCCAGCCGCCACCCGATCGGCGGACTGCTGCCCGCGCTGTACGCGGACGACGACCTGGCCCAGCGGTTCACGGCGGGCCTGGACACCGTCCTCGCCCCGGTGCTCTCCACCCTGGACAATCTGCCCGCCTACTTCGACCCGGCGCTCACCCCGGCCGACTTCCTGTCCTGGCTGTCGTCCTGGGTGGACGCGGACCTCGGCCCGGAGTGGCCCGTGGCGCTGCGCCGGGCCGTCGTCGCCCGCGCCGTCGAACTGCACCGGTGGCGCGGCACCCGACGCGGCCTGGTCGAACACCTCCGGCTCTGCTGCGGCGTGCACGCCGACATCCAGGACGGCGGAGGGGTCGCCTGGTCGTCGGAGCCGGGCACGGAGCTGCCGCCGGCGCCGACCGGGGAACTGCTGGTACGGGTCAGGCCGGCGCGCGGAGGGCCGGTGGACGCGAGCCGGGTCCTGGCGGTCGTCGCGGCCTCGTGCCCCGTACACCTCATCTGCCGGGTGGAGATCCTGCCGGGTCCGCCGGACGAGACTGGAGGCTGACGCGATGCGCCCGTGTCCCGCGTGCGGTGGCGCCAACGGCGACGACGACGACTTCTGCGGGAACTGCGGTTCCTATCTGGCCTGGTCGTCCCCCGCGTCACGGCCCCGTCCGGCCGCGGAACCCACCGCCCCCGCGGCACCTCCCGGCACCGGTGCGCCCACCGCCCCGGGACCCCGTCCCGGGGACGCGGACCCGCCCGCCCCGCGCCCCGGGCCCCCGGCGGAACCGGCACGCCCGGACCGGCCGGAGCCCACCCCGGCCGCAGAATCCTCCTCGGCGCCCGGAGCCCCCTCGGCTCCGGAGCCCGCCCCGGCCCCCGGACCGCCGCCGCGCCCGGCGTCGCCGCCCACGCCCGTACAACCGGAACCGCCCGTGGTCGCGGTGCGGCCCGCCAGGCCTGCCGCCCGGCGGCCCGCGGCCGGGCCGGGCGCGGTGGACGAGACCCAGGACGGCCCGGCGTGCCCGTCCTGCGGCACCCCGAACCTGCCGGAGCGCCAGTTCTGCCGGCGCTGCGCCGCCCCCCTCCGCACCCGCGAGCAGCCGCCGCCGCTGCCCTGGTGGCGCACGGTGTGGCCGTTCCGCCGCCGGGTGCGGGCCGGTTCGGGCCGGGCGCTGCGGCGCACCCTGCTGATCCTGGCGGTCGCCGGGCTGCTCCTCGCGGGCTCGCTGGCCCTGCCGGCCGGACGCCACCTCTTCGAGGACGTCCGCGACAAGCTCGGCGGGACGGCGGAGATCAGCCCCGACCGGGTCACCGCGAGCGCCTGGACCCGGGACCGTCCGGCGACCGCCGCCGTCGACGGGCTGACCAACCGGTACTGGGGAGCGCCCGCGCTCGGCGCCTCGCTGACGAGTGACTTCGGCAGACCGTTCCGGCTGGTCGGCGTCGTGGTGCACACCGGCGTTTCGAAGGACCCCCAGGAGTTCCGGCAGGGCGCCAGACCCACCCGGATCGATCTGGTCACCACCTCCGCCGACGGCGGGGTCCGCACCCGGACGGTGACCCTCACCGACAAGCCCGGCCCGCAGACCATCCGTACCGGCATCAGCGATGTCGTCTCCGTCCGGCTCGTGGTGCGGGCCGCTTCCGGCACCGTACGGGGGCGGCCGATCGCCCTCGCGGAGGTGGAGTTCTTCCGGCGTACCTGACGCCGGGCCGGGCCGGCCGCTCCCGGGCCGCGCCGGGCGTCAGGTGATGTGGATGCCGATGAGACAGGTGTCGTCGTCGGTGTCCGAGCGGCTGTGGGTGAGGAGATCGTCCAGGAGCCGCTCCAGGGGCCGGTCGGGGCCGCCCGCCGCGGTGAGGAGCTGGGTGAGGGAGTCGTTGAGGGCGAGATCGCGCCGCTCGACCAGACCGTCCGAGTACATCAGCAGGGTGTCGCCCTCCTCCAGCTGCATCTCCTGCTCGTCGTAGGAGACATCCGGCAGCGCGCCGAGGAGGAGCCCGCTGCCCAGAGGGAAGGTCCGGGCCTCCTGGTCGCGGATCAGCACCGGTGGCAGATGCCCCGCGCGGGCCCAGCGCAGAACCCGGGTCCGGGGGTCGTAGAGACCGCAGACGGCGGTCGCGGTGATCTGCTCGGTGAGATGGTGGGCGACGAGATTGAGCCAGGTCAGAAGCTGGCCCGGGCCCGCGCCGGTGACCGCGAGCCCGCGCAGCGCGTTCCGCAGCACCACCATGCTGGTCGCCGCTCCGATGCCGTGCCCGGCGATGTCGCCGACACAGAGCAGGATGTGCTGGGAGGGCAGGACGACACTGTCGTACCAGTCGCCGCCGACGAGCGCGCCGGTGGCCGCCGGGCGGTAGCGCACGGCCACACTCAGACCGGTGAGATCGAGCGGTCCCTGGCTGGGCGGCATGATGGCGTGCTGGAGCTGGAGGGCCAGCCGGTTGCGCTCCTCCGACTCCGCCTCGCTGTGCGCGAGCTGGTCCCGGGTGGCGTGCAGGGCGACCTCCGTCCAGTGCTGGGAGGAGATGTCCTGGTAGGCGCCGCGCACGGTGCTGATCCGCCGCCCGGCGTCGAGGACCGGTTCGGCGATGACCCGGATGTGCCGGGTGATGCCGTCGGGGCGCCGCAGCCGGAGGGTCGCCGACGCGGGGCGCTGGTACTGGAAGACCGTGTGCAGAAACCGGTCGATGGCGGCCGTGTCGTCCGGATGGGCGTGAGCGGCCAGATCCCGCAGCGACAGCGGCGCCGCGGTGGGCAGCCGGCCGTGCAGATCGAACAGCTGGCTGGTCCAGATGATGTCACCGGTGGTCAGATTCTCCTCGAATCCGCCGATGCGCCCGAGGCGCTGCGCGTGCTGCAACAGGCTCGCCAGCCGTACGGTCTCGTCCTCGACCCGCCAGACGAGCACCAGCGCCGCGCCGTGGCGGCTGACGCTGACATCGGCGACCGCGGTGAGCGGGACCTGGTCGACGAGGGCGGTGAGGCTCATGTGCCGGGTGCGGAAGGGCTCCCCGGTGGCGTGGACCCGCTCCAGCCTCTCGTACAGTCCGTGGTCCTCGGCGGCCAGCGGGTAGGCCTCCAGCAGCAGCGCCCCCCGGATCGCGGCGGACGGACGCCCCGCCGGGTCGGTGAACCGGCTGCTGACATGGCGGATACGGAAGTCGGCGAGGTTCCCCTCGGCGTCCAGGTGCGGGGTGAGCAGGAGCACCGGATCGCTGAGCCCCTCCGCGAGGTCGATCAGCTCGGCGACATCGGGCTGCGGCGCGGCACCCGGGGCGCCGTCCGCGGGCCGGGACTCCAGGGTGTGGGCGCACAGCCGGGCGAGGGCCTCGATCTGGCGGACGATCCTCGGGGGCTGCGGCGGCAGCGGGCCGGGCCAGCAGATCTCCAGCACACCGTGCAGGCGCCCCCCGGTCCCGGCGGGGACGGCCATCCTGCCGCCCCGGGGCCAGGCCGGCCTCCCCAGGGACGGAGTCGCCGTGTCCGCGAGACTGCCGAGCACGACGGGTTCGCGCTCGTCCAGGGCGCGGCGGGCGAGCGTGGCGACACCCGGCGGCACATGGTGCCAGCGGGCCGCCTCCTCGGCGGTGAACCCGGCGGAGCCGGCCAGGGCGAAGGAGCCGTCCCAGGCCGCCGTCCAGATCGCCACGGCACACGCGCCGAGGGGGCGCAGCGCGTTGTCGAGCAGCGCGTGCGCCATCGCCTCGGTGTCGCCGGCCGCGAGGACGCCGCTCTCGGCCGTCCGCAGGCGGACGGCGGCCGAGGGGCCCGTCTCACCGGGCGGGGCAGGGGCCGTGCGGTGGAGGAACTCGGCCGCGACC
This sequence comes from Streptomyces sp. NPDC001889, assembly GCF_053594535.1. Taxonomy (NCBI): domain Bacteria; kingdom Bacillati; phylum Actinomycetota; class Actinomycetes; order Kitasatosporales; family Streptomycetaceae; genus Streptomyces; species Streptomyces sp. NPDC001889. The sequence goes on along the minus strand of NZ_JBSFER010000018.1, from coordinate 5,787 downwards.
TGGCTGAGATGGTCCCGGGCCGCCTCGTTCACGATGTCCGCGGCCAGTTCCAGCGGGGTGAGGCCGGCCTGTTCCGCGAGAGCGGCCAACTGCTGGGCCGCCTGGACCGGGCCGCAGCCCAGCCGCTCGATGAGGATGCCCTTCGCCAGTTCCACCAGGGCCCGTCCGTCCGCGGCGGCCTGGGCGGCCCTGACCTCGCGCCGGAGCCGTTCCACCGTCGCCGCGAGCCTCCCCACGGGGGTACTCGCGGTCACCTCGTCGCCCGCCCCGGCGGTGGGTTCCGCCGGGGGAGCGGAGGGGGCGGGAATGCCCGGCTGGTCCGTCTGGCCGGGTCTGCGGGGGTTGTCTGTGGTGCTCACCGTGGATGTCTGATTCCTGGCCGGAGGTCGTCGTGGGGAACCGGGCTGCCCGTGCGGTGTGTCCGGGCGTCTCACCCGCCGGGGGAGAGCCAGCGGCGCACACAGCTGATGAGGTCGTTCGCGTCCACCGGCTTGGTCACATAGTCGCTCGCGCCCGAGGCCAGGCTCTTCTCCCGGTCGCCCGGCATCGCCTTCGCGGTCACCGCGATGATCGGCAGCTCCGCGTAGGCGGGCATCCGGCGGATCTCCGCCGTCGCCGTGTAGCCGTCCATCTCGGGCATCATCACGTCCATCAGGATGAGATCGACCCGGGGGTGGCGGAGGAGGGCCTCGATGCCCTTGCGGCCGTTCTCCGCGTGCACGACATGGATGCCGTGCAGCTCCAGGATGCCGCTGAGCGCGTAGAGGTTGCGCGCGTCGTCGTCGACGACGAGCACGGTGCGCTCGGCCAGGGACGCGTCGACGGGCTGCGCCGCCGCCAGCCGGCCCGTGTCCTCGGCGCGGACCAGCGGCAGTACGCTGCCGGGCTGCTCGGCGGCGAGGTGGAGCGCGATCCGTTCACGCAGCTCGTCCAGGCTGGACAGCAGCTCCAGCGGCCGTACACCGGCGTGGCGCTGGAGTGTCTCCTCGTGCGCGGCGCTCAGCCGCCGGTTGTTGTGGGCGAGGACGGGCAGCGCGGTCAGAGCGGGGTCGCCGTCCATGTGCTCCAGGAAGCGCAGGGCGCCCTCGTCGGGGAGCTCCAGATCGAGCACCACGCAGTGGACCGGCTCGGCCGCCAGGGCCGTGGCCGCCTCCCGTGCTCCGGCCGCGCTGACCACGGCGGCGTCGGGCTGGTGGTCGCCCCGGTCGTGCCCGGCGGTGAGATCGGCTGCGGCGCTCTCGGCGACGAGCGAGAGCAGACCGTGGGGGCGCTGCTCGATCACGAGCAGGCGCCGCTGCTGACGCGGCAGGGCGGCGGGGAGCTGGGCGCGGACCGGGGGGCCGGACAGCTCGGGGTCGCCGGCCCGGTCCTCGAAGCCCGCCCGGGTGACGGGCAGATAGAGGGTGAAGACGCTGCCCGCACCCGGGGTGCTCCGGGCGGTGACCACCCCGCCCAGTACCTGGGCGATCTCCCGGCTGATGGAGAGACCGAGCCCGGTGCCGCCGTACCGGCGGCTGGTGGTGCCGTCCGCCTGCTGGAACGCGCCGAAGATCACTTCGAGTTGCTGCTCGGCGATGCCGATGCCGGTGTCCTTCACCCGGAAGGCGATGACGGACCCGGCGCGGTCGATCCCCTGGGGCAGCTCCGTCGGCGCCGCGGGCTCGATCTGGAGTTCCACGCTGCCGTGCTCGGTGAACTTGACGGCGTTGGAGAGCAGATTGCGCAGCACCTGCCGCAGCCGGGAGTCGTCGGTGACCAGCTCACCGGGCACGCCCGGCGCAGTGGTGACGGAGAAGCTGAGGCTCTTCTGCGTGGTCATGGGACGGAAGGTCGCCTCGACGTCGTCGAGGAGCTGCCGCAGCGCGATCCGCTCCGGATGGACGTCCATCTTCCCGGCCTCGACCTTGGAGAGGTCGAGGATGTCGTTGATCAGCTGGAGCAGATCCGAGCCGGCCGAGTGGATGATCCCGGCGTACTCGACCTGCTTGGGGCTGAGGTTGCGGGTGGGGTTCTGGGCCAGCAGCTGGGCCAGGATCAGCAGGCTGTTGAGGGGGGTGCGCAGCTCATGGCTCATATTGGCCAGGAACTCCGATTTGTACTTCGAGGCGAGGGAGAGCTGCTGGGCCCGGGTCTCCAGCTCCTGCCGGGCCTGCTCGATCTCCAGGTTCTTGGTCTCGATGTCGTGGTTCTGCGTGGCGAGCAGGGCGGCCTTCTCCTCCAGTTCGGCGTTGGAGCGCTGGAGTTCGTCCTGCTGGACCTGGAGCTCCTCGGAGCGGGCCTGGAGCTCGCCGGTGAGCCGCTGCGACTCGCCGAGCAGCTCATCGGTGCGGGCGTTGGCGACGATGGTGTTGACGTTGACGCCGATGGTCTCCATCAGCTGGCCGAGGAAGTCGCGGTGGACCGGGGTGAACGCGGTGAAGGAGGCCAGCTCGATGACGCCGAGCACCTGGTCCTCGACCACGATCGGCAGGATGATGAGACTGCCGGGGGTCGTCGCGCCCAGCCCCGAGGAGATGACGTAGTCGCCCGGCACCTCGTCGGCCGCGATCGTACGGCGGCTGCGGGCGGCCTGGCCGACCAGGGACTCGCCCGAGCCGAACCGGCCGGCGACGCTCCCGGGCGGGCGGCCGTACCAGCCGACGAGCGTCAGCTCCGTGCCCGCGGTGTTCTCGTCCGCGAGGTAGAACGCCCCGTACTGGGCGGCCACCAGCGGGGTCAGCTCGTCCATCACCAGCTCCGCCACCAGCGAGAGATCGCGGTGTCCCTGCATCAGGGAGGAGATACGGGCGAGATTGGACTTGAGCCAGTCCTGCTCCTGGTTGGCCCTGGTCGTCTCGCGCAGCGAGCCCACCATCGAGTTGATGTTGTCCTTGAGCTCGGCGACCTCGCCCGAGGCGTCCACGGTGATGGAGCGGGTGAGATCGCCCTCGGCGACGGCGCTGGCCACCTCGGCGATCGCCCGCACCTGGCGGGTGAGGTTCCCGGCCAGCTCGTTGACGTTCTCCGTGAGGCGCTTCCAGGTGCCGGAGACGCCCTCCACCTCGGCCTGTCCGCCGAGCCGGCCCTCGCTGCCGACCTCCCGCGCCACGCGCGTCACCTCGGCGGCGAACGACGAGAGCTGGTCCACCATCGTGTTGATGGTCGTCTTCAGCTCCAGGATCTCGCCGCGCGCGTCGACGTCGATCTTCTTCGACAGATCCCCGTTGGCCACGGCGGTGGTCACCTGGGCGATGTTCCGGACCTGCCCGGTCAGATTGTTCGCCATCGAGTTGACGTTGTCGGTGAGGTCCTTCCAGGTGCCCGCGACATTCGGCACCCTGGCCTGTCCGCCGAGCCGGCCCTCGGTGCCGACCTCGCGCGCCACCCGGGTCACCTCGTCCGCGAACGCCGACAGGGTGTCGACCATGGTGTTGATCACCCCGGCGAGCGCCGCGACCTCGCCCTTGGCCTCGACGGTGATCTTCTGCGAGAGGTCGCCCCGGGCGACGGCGGTGGCGACCTGGGCGATGGAGCGCACCTGGCCCGTCAGATTCGACGCCATCACATTGACGTTGTCGGTGAGGTCCTTCCAGGTGCCCGAGACCCCCCGCACGGTGGCCTGGCCGCCGAGGTTGCCCTCGGTGCCGACCTCGCGGGCGACCCGGGTGACCTCGTCCGCGAAGGCGGAGAGCTGGTCGACCATCGTGTTGATGGTCTCCTTGAGCTCCAGGATCTCGCCGCGCGCGTCCACCCGGATCTTCTGCGAGAGATCCCCCTGCGCCACGGCGGTGGTGACCTCGGCGATGGAGCGCACCTGCGCGGTGAGGTTGTCGCCCATCACGTTGACCGACTCGGTGAGGTCCTTCCAGGTGCCGGAGACGCCCTTGACGTCGGCCTGTCCGCCGAGCCGGCCCTCGGTGCCCACCTCGCGGGCCACCCGGGTGACTTCGTCGGCGAAGGAGGAGAGCTGGTCGACCATGGTGTTGATGGTGTTCTTGAGTTCGAGGATCTCGCCGCGCGCGTCGACGGTGATCTTCTGGGAGAGGTCGCCCTTGGCGACCGCGGTCGCCACCTGGGCGATGGAGCGGACCTGCGCGGTGAGATTGCCCGCCATGGAGTTCACGGAGTCCGTCAGATCACGCCAGGTGCCGGAGACGCCCTTGACGTCGGCCTGTCCGCCGAGCCGGCCCTCGGTGCCCACCTCGCGCGCCATCCGGGTGACTTCGTCGGCGAAGGAGGAGAGCTGGTCGACCATGGTGTTGATGGTGTTCTTGAGTTCGAGGATCTCGCCGCGCGCGTCGACGGTGATC